>CAYMQR010000649.1:0-2863 GCA_964392195.1 uncultured bacterium
GAACGTGTTCCGCAGGCCAGGGCGCACCGAGAACGTGCTGCCGGAGCTGCTGCGCGCCTGGTCCGGCCCGAGCGCGGGGCTTCCGGGCACGCGCCAGCGCGTGGCGTTCGAGCGGCGCGGCGATCACTACGAGCTGGTGCGGGTCGGGGCGGGGTGAGGCTTGATGGCGATCTCGGACGCGCTGAGGAAGAAGCTCGTCTCGATCCGCCGTGACTCGGCGGGTGACTGGGATGCGCGGATGTTGCGGAAGGCGCCGCACAAGCCGTTCCTGTTGCTCGCGGCGCTCGATCTGGCCGAGGTCGGCGTCGTTCGCGAGAACCTCGTGACGTACGACGAAGAGCTGCTCGCGGCATTCGACCTCTACTGGAGCGAGTGGTTTCCGGACCGGGTCACCAATCCGGCGCAGCCGCTCTGGTACCTCAAGGGCGACGGTTTCTGGACGCTCGTCGCGAGGCCTGGTCACGAGCCGAGGCTTCGTGGGATGCAGGACGGTGGCAAGGTGCCGCCGTTGGCGGTCCTGCGTGAGGTGGTCGCGGGTGCGCGGCTCGACGAGGAGCTCTTCGATCTCGCGGTCACCCGGAGCGGTCGGGATTCCGTCCGCGGGCTCTTGATCAGCGCCCACTTTGCTTCGGACACCCAGGTAGCGCTCGCGGCGCGGCACGCGGTGGTGGTGGAGGCGTATCGGTGTGCATCCGAGCTTCGTGCCCGGACCGAGCGAGCGCTCGGCGAGCTCTTCCTCACGAGCGACCCACTCGACGCGAGCTTCACCGAGGAGACGCGCTCGATCGCCTTCCGCTCGGTGGTCGTGGATGCGTACGCGCACCGCTGTGCGGTCTGCGACGCGCACGTGCGGACTCCGGCCGGGCGATCGGCGGTGGAGGCGGCGCACATCGTTCCGTTCTCGGTGTGCCACAGCAACGACCCGCGGAACGGGCTCGCGCTCTGCGGCTCCCACCACTGGGCGTTCGACAACGGGATGCTGACGGTCCGCCCGAGTCACCGGATCAAGGTTCATCGCTACGCGCTCGAGCTGCCGGCGGACCCGGCGTTCGTCGCGCTCGACGGTCGCTCGATCCGGCTGCCGGCCGATTCGAAGATGGCGCCGGCGGCGAGCGCGCTCGACTGGCACGAACGGGAAGTGTTCGGGCGAGCGGGGTGAACGCCCGCGTTTCCCGCGGGAAATCGGGCGAGGTGTGCGGTTTCGGTGGGACGGCCTCGGCGCCGTGCGCCAGACCGGGGTGGGGGCGGCGGACAGGGATCGGGCGCCACGGGCGGTGGGTGTGCCGGAGCGTATCGGCGGCCCGGCAGGCGCCGGGCCCTCCGAGGGGAAGGCGACGGGGCGCGTCGGCCCGGCGGGAGCCGGGCCCTCCGAAATGAGGGTGCGACGTGCGAGGAGGCGGCGCGACGAGGGTCGGGTGCGATCGCGGTCGGCGCGATGCGGAGGCGTCGGCGCGGGCGGAGCCGGGTGAGCCGAGGGTGGGTGGTAGAACGACCGCGGGGCGAGGCGGTTTCAGCGGCGTCGGAGTCGAGGAGAGAGAACGCGCATGGCGACTCTTCGATACGGGGATCATGGCGAGGCGGTGAAGGGGTTGCAGCGCGGGCTCGACAAGGTCGGCGCGCTGCTGCGGGTGGACGGCGATTTCGGGCCGGCGACGCGGGGGGCGGTCGTGGACGCGCGGGTGGCGCTGGCGCTGCCGGGGGCGGACGAGGCGGACGACGAGCTGCAGCAGGTGCTCGCGGCGCTGCCGGATCCGTTCCCGCCGCTCACGAGCGCGGGGGCCACGTTCATCGCGCGCGAGGAGGTCTCGAGCGCGGCCGCGTACCGGGCGCTCTATTCGCACCCGGTGCTGCCGCCGAACGAGAGCGGGATCACGATCGGGATCGGCTACGACCTGCGGTTCGCCGATCGCTCGACGCTGGTCGAGGACTGGGTCGGCGTGCTCGCGGCCGACGTGCTCGAGCGGCTCGACCCGGTGCTGGGATGCCGCGGCACCGCCGAGGGGCTCGCGCGGGTGAGCGACGTCGAGATCCCGCTGGCGAGCGCCTTCGCGGTGTTCGTGGGGCGCACGCTGCCGGCCACGCTGCACCGGACGCGCGCGGCGTATCCAAGCATGGACGCGCTCCCGCCCGCGCGGCGCACGGCGCTCGTGAGCCTGGTCTACAACCGCGGGCCGAGCCTGGTCGACGAGCCCGGCTCGGACCGGCGGCGCGAGATGCGGCGGATCCGCGAGCTCCTCGAAGCGGGCCGGCTCGACGAGGTCGCCGAGCAGCTCGAGGGGATGGCGCGGCTGTGGCCGGAGAGCGGGCTGGTCGAGCGGCGCTACCGCGAGGCGATCCTGTGGAGAAGCGGGTTCGAGGCGCTGCAGCTGGCGTGAGGGTGGGGCGCGGCGGCGCGCCGGAGGCGCGGGCGGCGGGCCCGGGTGCGGGCGGCGCGGGGGACAGGGGCGGGCGTCCCGGGCGGTGCTGCGCCGGGGCGTATCGGCGGCCCGCCGGGCGGCGGGCCCTCCGAGGGGGGCGGGGCCGGCGATCTGTAAAGCGCTTGCTATACAAAATCGTAAAGCAACTGCTCTACAAATTTGTACGGCTGCAGCTTTACACGCCGGTTCGGGCCGGTTTCCACGGCGAAATGTCGGGAAAATGGGCCTCTGGAGGCCGTTCTCGGGGGTGTTTCCCGCGGGAAATCGGGCGGGATTCGGGGTGAGGTTGGGTGAAACGGGGGAGGAATCCGGCCCCGGACGGGACGTGCCTACGTGCTCGGACGCAAGGTGCGGATCCGGACGCGGCCAGGCTCGACGATCCACAAGGCGCCAGTTGGATCCTGCTCGCTGACGGCGATGAGCAGTTGCTCGATCAGGTCACGATA
>CAYMQR010000650.1:0-2862 GCA_964392195.1 uncultured bacterium
CCGAAGGCGCGGGCTTGGGACACTCGTCGAAGCGGGTCGCGCCGGCGAGAGCGGCCTGGCCGGTCGCGTCCTCGAGCTCGGTACGGGCCGTCGCGACGATGCCGACGTCGAGCACGACCGCGACGATCGTGACGAGCAGGAGCAACCCGATCGCGAACAGCAGGATCGCTTGCCCAGACTCGTCGCGATGCAGAGGCGCGCGCATGCGCCGAACCCGGGTGGAGGGCGAGACGAGCGTCAGTGCGTGGCCACCCGGTCGAACGCCAGGGTGGGCGTCGAGCCCGCGGGCAGCGGACGCACGATCCGCGCCGTCAGCAGGATGACCAGCTCGGTCTCGCTGTTGTCGTTGCTGTCGCTGCGGAACAGGGCGCCGAGCACCGGCACGTCGCCGATCCAGGGGACCTTCTCCTGACCCTGCTCCTTCTTGGTCATCATCAGACCCGCGATCACGATCGACTGGCCATCGTGGAGCTGCACCGTGGTCTCGGCGCGGCGGGTGTCGAGGGCCGGGATCCGGAAGTCCTCGAGTACCACACCGTTCGTGTAGTCGAGGCTCGAGACCTCGGGCATCACGTGCAGCGAGATCGTCTCGTCGTCGAGGATGGTCGGTCGGAAGTTGAGCTTCACGCCGAATTCCTTGAACTCGACCGTGACCCGGGGCAGCTCGCCCGACTGTACCGAGTTGACCATCGGGATGGGCACCTCGCCGCCGGCGAGGAAGCTGGCCTCCTGGCCATTGATGGCGACCAGGTTGGGCTCCGCGAGGATCCGGGCGACTCCGCGCTTTTCGAGCGCCTGGATGAAGGCGTAGATACCGCGGTCCGGCTGCCAGATCGTCAGGTCCGAGTTCTGCGGCAACGTGCCGTTCGATCCGATCACGTCACCGGCCGGGGTCCCAGGGATGACGCCCGGCAGCACGCCGCCGCCACGCGACACCACACCGAGCCCGCCCTTGACGACGTTGGAGTCGAGGAGCACGGCCATGTCGATGCCCAGGTCGCGCATCGCCTGACGCTTCACCTCGGCCACCTTGCACTTCAGGAGGACCTGCTTCTCGGTGCTCCCCTGTGCCTCCACGCGGAGCTTGAGCTGAGTGCCGCGATCGTTGCGATCCCACACCAACAGGTCGGTGGTGCCGCTGCCCTTGCCGTTGACGACGAGCTGAGACGGCGTGGCGAGGATCACGTCGCCCACGCTCGGGTTCGCGACCGCCACCCGCTTGGCGGGCGAGTCGAGGACGATCACACGGGAGCGGCCGACACCGAGGGTGAGGAGGTTGTCGCGAAGATCGCTCATGCGAACGATGGAGCGAAGCTCGGGTGCGGGCTCCGGCGCGACGGCAGTCCGCTCGACGTCCGAGGCGCGCGGCTTCGGCGCGGGTGACTCGATGGGCGGCGGCGACGGCGTGCGCGCTTCCGGGGCCACCTCGAGGCGAGCTGGCGGCGGGGCGGCGGGCGCGGGCGCCCGAGGCTCGGGGCGCCACACGGGAGCGGGCGCGGGAGGCGACTCGGCCAGCGCCTCCTTCACCGCCGCCTTGATCTGTGAGGGCTGGATCTCGGCCACGGGGCGCGACGCGGGTGCCGGTGCGGGCGCGGGGGTGCGAGCGTTCTGGCTCGCGATCTCGCCGCGCAGGTCGTCGATGCTCTTCTTGAGCTCGCCGATGTGCTCGGGCGTCACGAATTCGGGTGGCGGTGAGTCCAGATTCGTGGGCAACGGTCCGATCTCGGACTCGCTCGGATAGGCCGGCGCCGGGGGTGGCGGAAGCTCCGAGGGCTGCTCGGGCGGAGGAGTCGGCAGATCGGTCTGGGCCAGCTCGGGCCCGCGCGACGGGATCTCGGTCACGCTCAGGACGTCGCTGGCCTCGCCGCTGGCGCTCGCCGCTCGGCCGGTCACCCGGATCCGGTACCGCGAGACGGCGCCGCCGCTTCCGGCCAGCGTCAGCTCGGTCTCGCCGGGAGACCGACCGATCAACGTGACCTCGCCGGGCTGGTTCCGCTCGACCTCGATCACTCCCGCCGTCGCTACGTCGATCCGCGTCGCCGTCCCGGTCACGTCGAACGACTGGGACTCCCCGACTCCGATCGTCAGCGTCGAGGCATCGTCGACCGGAGACACGTCGGCAGCAGCCGCCACACCGGCCGCCGGAGCCGCACCGTACGCCGCCGCCGTGGCGGAGGTGACGACGATCGGTTCGGGATCACCACCCATCGCGTCGGGGGCGACCACGTCGACCTCGAAGACCCGCGAGGTTCCGTCGGCGAGCCGGACCCTGAGCGGGGAACGCCCCGTTCCGCGCCCGACCACCTCGATCTGGTCGGGGTTGTTCAGGAAGTAGCCGACCACCGATGCGTCGGTGTCGCTGATCTTCGCCACCGGTGACCCGAGCGGAACCGACACGCTGCGCCCGACGGGCACACGCAGCGACTCGGCGGCCGACCCGGCGCCGACCGAGCTCGCCACGGCGAACGCAGCGCCGCACCCGAGCGCCAGGCGACGCCTCCAGCATCCCGCACGCCGATCTCGTCGTGGCATTCCGCTCATCCTGTCGTGTCCTCTCGCACTCGCCAGACCGGGTCCTCGCTCACCTCAGAAGCTGACCGAGGATCGCTCACTGCCACGAATCACCTCGACGGACGGGCCCGACGGCTCGGGCGCGATGGGTGCTCTCCCGCGCGGCATGGGCTCGGGCACGACCTCCGGAAGTCCGAGGAGCTCCTGCTTGGTCACGCCGCTCGTCTGGGCGGCCGCTTCGTCGAGGTAGTTGCGCAGCGCGAGGTGGATCGAGCCTTCCTTGACGGCCAACGCGAGGCTCTCGGCCTGCGCAGGCGTCACCAGCAACGTCGCGCTCGTCGGAGTGGTCTT
>CAYMQR010000651.1:0-2859 GCA_964392195.1 uncultured bacterium
TGGAGCTCGCGCTGGCGAGCGTTCCCGGGATCACGTTCGCCGGGCCGCCGGGCGGCGCCACGCCGTGTGGCGGGACCTGGCCCACCGCCGTCGCCCGTGGCGCGGTGAGAGCGCGGGTCACGATCGGCGACGAGAGCTTCGAGGTCGCGGCGGCGGGTGGCTGGGACGAGGGCGCCGCCGAGCCGGTGGCCGCGGCTCCTCCTCCGCCCGCGTACGGGTCCGCCGCTGCCTCGCCGCCAGCGGCCGCGCTCCTCGGCGACGTCTGCGGCGCGCGCTCGGGCGACAAGGGCGGCGACGCCAACGTCGGCGTGTGGGCGCGCGATCCCGCCCACTTCGGCTGGCTACGCGGCTACCTCACGAGCGAGCGGCTGCGCGCGTGGCTCCCCGAACCGTTCGACGGACCGATCGAGCGTTTCGAGCTGGCCAACGTCGCGGCGCTCAACTTCGTGCTGCGCGGCTACCTGGGCGAGGGCGCCGCGGCGAGCGTGCGCCTCGACAACCAGGCCAAGCTCTTGGGCGAACTCATCCGCGCGCGCCCCATCGAGCCGTGACCGCGTGATCCCGCGCCCGGCGCGCCTGAAAACGCGCGGTTCGCGGCCCCTGAGGGCCCCAAATGGCCCGGAAACGAGTGGTCTGCGAGGCTTACTGTAAGCAAAAGGCAGCAAAAATATATGGCAAAAAGTAGTGAAAATCACTGGCGGTTCGTGTTGGAAACCACTGGCAGGTTGTGAAGTTTCTCCCAGCCGCGCCGCCCCCCGCTCAGCAGCACCCGCTCGTGCACGCCGCCACCGACACCGTGACGAAGTCGGTGCTCGTGACGCCGCCAGCGGTGGTGGTGAGCTTCACCGAGGTCACGCCCTTGGGCAGCAGCACCGACGGGCTGGCGCCGCTCGCGGTGCCGCCCGCGAAGCTCCACGCGTAGGTCACGCCGGCGCCGCCCGGCGCGGTGGTCTTGCTCGCGTCGAGGGTGACGTAGGCCCCCGAGGAGGAGGTCGCCACCGCGCAGGCGTCGGCCCCCGCGTCGGCCACCACGCTGCCGAGGTAGTCGGTCACCGGCAGCGTCGCGCCCGGCATCGGGTTCTTCCACACGTAGACGAGCGGCTCAGCCGAGCGCGTGTAGCTCGGGTCGGCGAACGAGGCGTCGGTCGAGTAGACGTGGGCCGGCAGGCCCGCGGCGGTGGTCACGTACTCCCAGAGCGGCAGCGTGTCGGCGGGCGGGCTCGCGGTGTCGCCGGGCAGCGCCCAGAAGATCGGCTCGGTCTGCGGCGTGCCGCTCGTGAGCAGCGCGCGCGACCTGCACGCCGCGTCCGACCACCACACCGGCACCAGGCCGGACACCGCCCGATCGCGGGCGAAGAACGAGGCGGCGCGGTCGGTCGTGCCGGCGCGCAGCCCGCTCTTGGCGACGAAGTTGCCGGGGTAGGTCGCGGAGCCGGCGGCGAGCCCGAGGTCGTAGATCGGCACGGGGAGGGCGAGGCGCTCGTCGCCGAGGTCGAGGCGCATCATCTCGTTGTTGTACTCGTAGCGCGGCGTCGGGGTCTGTCCACTCGTGAAGAGGGTGGTGTAGGTGCCCTCGAAGTGGATGAGCTTGCCGCCCTGCTGGTCGAGGAAGGCGTGGTGGTTGGGGTTGTAGAAGCTGTAGTTGTCCTGGGTGGCGACCTTGCGCGCGTAGACCCACGGCCCCATCGGCGTGTCGCCCTCGGCGAGCCAGGTCTCGCCGATCAGCGAGGTGGCGCCGAAGCCCTGGGTGAAGACCTGCACGAAGCGCTTGCGGTGCTCGTTCCACTCGGTGTGGGCGCCGTGGGAGAGCGGCGCCTCGAGCGTCTCCGGGTCCAGGTAGTGGCCGAAGAGCCGCTCCTCGGGAGCGACCCCGGACGAGGTGCTCGAGTCACCGGAGATCGGCGGCGTGTTGGTCTTCCACGCGTAGACCAGTCGCCCGTTGCCGTCGCGGACGAGCTGGCTCGAGCTGCCCTGCGCGAGGGCGGTGAACGCCTCGTAGGTGGCCGGGTTCACGATCGAGGCGGCGTTGGCGGGGACTCGCACGGGCGCGTCGTGGGACGCGCCGAGGCCGGACATGTAGCGCGGCTCGAAGTGCACGTAGGTGGCGCCGCTCGGGTAGGCCCACTTGAACGCGTGTCCCTCCGCCTTCACGGTCTCGTTGCCGGTCAGGATCACGGGCTGCTCGAACACGTGGGAGGTGTCGTTGAAGCGCGCCCAGCCGAGCTGCTGCGGTGTGGAGAGCCCGGGCACGAGCGCGTACTGGGCGAACAGGCGCTCCACGCCGCCGGCGTCGGGCACCGCGATCAGCGAGCTCACCCACGCCGCCAGGAACGCTGTGTACCCCGGCGGATTCGGGATCGTGGAGCTCGGCAGCATCTCCGCGGACGAGCCGTCGGCGCGGGTGAAGTAGACGTGGTTCACGCCGAGGCTCGGGTCGAGCCCGCCCTGGCCTGGTAACAGCGAGGTGGCGCCGGTGGTCTTGAAGTTGCCGAGCGGGTAACCGGGGAAGTTGGTGTCGCCCCACACCCAGAAGGCCTCGCCCTGGTAGAGCGTGCTCAGCACCGAGTCCGAGCCGAGCACCTTGGCGTTGAGGAGCGGCTGGGCGGTGGGCGCCGAGAGGCCGAGGAGGTCGGTCTCGCGGTACACCCCGCCGCCGGTCTGGCGATAGAGGCGCTCGGCGATGTTCACGCGAGTGAGCGCCACCTGGCCGCTGCTGCCGGGCGTGGTCGTGAAGGTCGCGGAGGTGGAGGCGTAGCCGTAGCTCGCCACCTGGAACGTGACCGAGCGGCTCATGAGCTGCGGGTAAAAAGAAAAAGCTTATATTAGAGATCCGAAAGAGCTTTCAAAGCTAAACAGAAT
>CAYMQR010000652.1:0-2858 GCA_964392195.1 uncultured bacterium
ACGCGCGCAGGGCGTGCTGCACGCGATGGCCGAGCTGGCCGAGGATGTCGCCGGGGATGTCCTTGGGGTTCTGGGTGATGAAGAAGATCCCCACGCCCTTCGACCGCACCAGCCGCACCACCTGCTGGACCTGGTCGACGAACGCCTTGCTCGCGCCGTCGAAGAGCAGGTGCGCCTCGTCGAAGAAGAACACGAGCTTGGGCTTCTCCAGGTCGCCCACCTCGGGCAGCTCGCCGTAGAGCCGCGCCAGGAGCCACATCAGGAAGGTCGAGAAGAGCGCCGGCTTGTCCTGGACGTCGGTCAGCTCGAGGACGCTGATCACGCCGCGCCCGTCGCGGTCGACCTGGAGCAGGTCCTCGATCTCGAGCTCCGGCTCGCCGAAGAACGCGAGCGCGCCCTGCATCTCGAGCTCGACGAGCTCGCGCAGCAGCACGCCGACGGTGGCCTTCGACATGCCGCCGTAGGATTCGAGCAGCTCGGAGCCGTCGCCGGCGAGGTACTGGATCACCGCGCGCAGGTCCGCGAAGTCGTAGAGCTCGAGGTCGCGGTCGTCGCACAGCTTGAAGATCATCGTGAGCACGCTGGTCTGGGTGTCGTTGAGGCCCAGCACCTTGGCGAGCAGCGTGGGGCCGAACGAGCCGACCGTGGCGCGTAGCTGCGCGCCGCGCTTGCCGGTCAGGCTGAGCAGCTCGACCGGCGTGCCGCCCGGGTTCCACGCGAAGCCGGTCTCGCGAGCGCGCGCCGCGACGCGCTCGCCGGGCTCACCCGGGACCGCGAGCCCCGAGAGGTCGCCCTTCACGTCGGCCAGGAAGACCGGCACGCCGGCGGCGCCGAGCTGCTCGGCGAGGAGCTGCAGCGTCTTGGTCTTGCCGGTGCCGGTCGCTCCCGCGATCAGCCCGTGGCGGTTGAGCATCGCGAGCGGCAGCCGCACCAGCGGCTCGGGATGGCACTCGCCGCCGTGCACCACCGCGCCCAGCGTCACGGCGTTCGGGGTCGCCGGGAACGCGGCGCGCGCCGCGTCGATCACTCGTGGATCCATCGTCGTCGTCTCCGGGGTTCGCTCACGCGCCTCGCGGCGCGAACGCGCGCAGCGTAGCGCGCGGTGGCGGCTCGGTCCCCCGTGTTGTACGAAAGTGGGATGAACTTCCTCTCGCACGCCGTGGTGCTCGGCGCCGAGACCCGTTCGCTCACCTTCGTGGGCGCGGCGCTCCCCGACCTGTGGCCGCACATGTCGTCGCGGCCGCTGCCCAGGCTGGTGCTGGACCGGCTGCGCGCGGAGGGCGAGCCCGACGGACTGGCGCTCGCCCGCGGCATCGCCCACCACATGCAGGCGGACGCGGCGTTCCACCGCCACCCGAGCTTCCTCGAGCGGGTCAACGTCACGGCGGCGCGCATCGAGCCCTTCCTCGCGCAGCCCAAGTGGGCGGCGCTGGTCGCGCACGTGCTGGTCGAGATGCTCCTCGATCGCTGGCTGATCGAGCGCGACGCCGGGTTGGTCGACCGCTACTACGGCCACTTCGAGGCGGACACCCGCACCCGCGCCGCCGCGCTCGCGAGCGCCGAGGACGCCATGCGAAGCGAGCTCGCGGGGATGCTCGAGCGCTTCCTCGGCTTGCGCTTCCTCGCCGACTACGTGGACTTCGAGCGGCTGGTGTGGCGGCTCTCGCGCGCGCTCAGGCGCGCGGACCATGCGATCATCGCCGAGCATCGGCTCGACGGCCTCGCCCGCGAGGCGAGCCGGCTCCACGCCGAGCTGACGGCCGGCTCGGGCGAGCTGTTGGGCGACGTGCGCCTGACGGTGGACGCCAACCTGCCCGCGGCGCTCGCCGATCTCGTGGAGGCACGATGAACCGATCGCACGAGACGGTGTCACTCTTCTCGCTGCCGCACCGGCAAGCGCGGGCGCTGGTGGCGAGCGGCGCTCCGGTGACGTTGTGCGTGAATCCCGTCGAGTATCACGGGCCGCACCTCTCGCTGCACAACGACCGCGTCGTCAGCCTCGGCCTCGCGCGGCGGCTGAGCGAGCGCCTCGAGAGGGCCGGGCTGGGCGGCCCGTTCGTGCTCGCCGGCGACCTCGAGGCGGGCGTGGATCCGGTGAGCGGCGTGGGCAGCCAGCACCTGCCCTACGCCATCGTCCGCCGCCTGGTGCTCGAGGCGTGCCGGGCGATCGCGGAGCTCGGCGCCACGCGCGTGGTGATGATGACGTTCCACGGCAGCCCGATGCACGACCTCGCCCTCGACGCGGGGGTGCGCTGGCTCGAGGCGCGTGGCGTGCGGGTGATCGCGCCGCTCGTGCTGCTCCTCGACGCGATGGTGCTCGACGAGGTGAGCGGCTTCGACGCCGCGTTCGCCGGCATCGCCGACGTGGCGGAGCGCGAGGTCATGAAGCGCACCCTCGCCGCCGACATGCACGCGGGCTTCTTCGAGACCTCGGTCGCCCTCGCGATCGCGCCCGAGCACGTCGCGAGCGACTACACGAGCGTCCCGCCCTGCCCACCCACGCACCCGCCGCGCGCGCTCACGACGCTGTCGCGGCTGTTCGCCGCCGCCGGACGACGCAAGCTCGCCGGCGAGCTGCGGGTGATGGCGGAGGGGATCGCGTGGATGAACCTGCGGCCCTTCCCCGGCTACACGAGCCGCCCGCACCTCGCGAGCGCCGCCGCGGGAGCGGTGTTCGTCGACGGCATGCTCGATCGCGTGGAAGAGCTCGCGCGGCGCGTGTTCGTGAACGGCGAGCGCTCGCCGCGCCCGCCGTTCGAGTGGATGCGCGCGCTCACCCTCGGCGGACGGATCCCGAACCCGCGGGTCCCGCTCGATGCGGTGAGGTGATCCCCGGCCGCGACGGAGCGCGGCCCTCC
>CAYMQR010000653.1:0-2858 GCA_964392195.1 uncultured bacterium
TCTTGGCGGTCTCGAGCTCGGTGGCGTGGACCGCGAGCGGCACTCCCGCCGCGTGCGCCGCGGCGCCGACGGACTTCACGATCGCCTCTTGCGCGGCGAGGTCGTCGCCCGGCTGGTGGATGAGCCACACCTTCACGTAATCAGGTTTGCGCGCGAGCTCGCGCTTCACCAGCGCCAGCGCTTCCGTGGTCGAGCCGGCGCGGATGATCGGCGGATCGCCGAGGTCGAGGACCTTGCGGTCGATCATCGAGACGAGCGGCCCCGCCACCTTCACCCGCGGTGCGGTGTCGGAGGCGCGCGCGGCGTCGCGGACGTCGAAGTTCCACATCGGCCCGCCCACGTCGAGCACGCTCGTGACGCCGCTCGCCAGCCACGCCGCGAAGGTCGCCGGCAGCCGCGCGCGGTTGCGGGCGTCCTCCTTCGCGTACGGCACCAGCGCGCCGAGGTCGACGACGTCGGGCCGGGTGTAGAGGTTCCCCGACTGGAAGAAGTGGACGTGGCCGTCGATCAGCCCGGGGATCAGCCACTTGCCGTGGGCGTCGATCACGCGCGCGCCGGGCGGGATCCCGATCTCGCGCGCCGGGCCGACCGCCGTGATGCGCGCGCCGGCGATCAACACCGTGGTGTCGGGCGCGACGGCGTCGGCACCGTCGCGCTCGGGGTGGATCGCGGTGGCGCCCACGATCGCCGTGAGCGGGCCGCCGCCGCTCTCGCTCGCGCCGTCCGGGCGCGGCGCGCCCGCGCGCGCGCAGCCGAGCGCGAGCCCGAGCGCGAGCAGCGCGACCGCTCGCACGCCGCGCGCCACGTCAGCACCCTCCCGCGGCGAGGATCTGGTTGAGGTCGTGGAGGTCGGTGGCGAGCCCGTGGCTGACCTCGAACGACACCGCGCCCGCGAGCAACGTCGGCACGTCCGGGAAGCTGGTGGCGGCGTCGAGGTTGAGACCGGCGCGGACCTCCTTGGTGAGGTGCGCGTCCTCGTAGGCGAGGGCGTCCCACACGTCGGCGACGTTGGTGTGGTCGTAGGTCATCACCGTGAAGCGCTGCGGGTAGACGTCGAGGCCGACGAAGAAGTCGTCGCGGCTGGCCTCGGGAGTGGGGTCCGCGGGCCAGCCCACGCGCCCGCCCGGCGTCACGTCGAGCCACTCGTGCATGTCCACCTCGAGCTCGATCGGCGGCTCGGCGCCGGCCAGGATCTCGCGCACGTCGGCGACCAGGAAGCGCCACTCGGCGACGACGCCGAGGCACGCGGCGGGGTCGAGGGTGGCGAGCTTGCACGCCGGGAAGTCGACCGGCTCGACGTCGAGGTCGACCGCGTCGAAGTGCTCGTCCGCGTCGGCGCGGGCGGCGTTGAAGGCGACCACGCGGTCGTTCACCGCGGCGTAGAGCGAGGTCGGGTTGGCGAGGTAGCTCGAGTCCGAGAACAGGTAGCTCGAGCGGATGCCGCGGTCGTGGAGCTCGACGTTGAACGCCGCCACCTGGTTGGCGGATGGCGTGCCGGTCATGGGGCCGTACGAGCCGTAGAGGCGGGTCAGGCCGCAGGCCAGCGCCGCGTCGGCGACGCCGGTGGTGGTCAGCGCGCCGGTGCCCTGGAACACCTCCTCGATCCCGTAGAGGTCGCCGGCGCCCGGGTGGCGGTACCACCAGCTCCCGCGCTCGGGCGCGGTGCAGCCGGCGGCGAGGAGCGCCGTGGCGAGGGCGAGCGCGAGCCGCGGAGACGTCATGACCATCGGGGACCTCGTGGGTTGGGGGAGGAGCGCGCCGGCGGCGCGCGCGGGCCGACGGATCATAGGCGCTGTTGCAGTGCACGCCGCAACCGTCGCGTGCCGTGTTACAAATCCAGGGTTGCGCGCGGCGAGTGGTGCGAGAACGGAACGCGCGCGGGAGATCTCGGCATGTACGACCTCAAGATCGTGGGTGGCACCCTCGTCGACGGCACCGGCCGGCCGCGCTTCGACGGCGACGTGGCGGTGAGCGACGGCCGGATCGTGGCGGTGGGCGAGTGTGAGGGCGCGGCGCGGCGCACGCTCGACGCGCGCGGCGCGATCGTGACGCCGGGCTGGGTCGACATCCACACCCACTACGACGGGCAGGTGTCGTGGGACGAGGAGCTGACGCCGTCGTCCATCCACGGCGTCACCACCGTCGCGCTCGGTAACTGCGGCGTGGGCTTCGCGCCCGTCGAGCCGCACGATCGGCAGCGCCTCGTCGAGCTGATGGAGGGAGTCGAGGACATCCCGGGAAGTGCCCTCGCCGAGGGGATCCGCTGGGGCTGGCGCAGCTTCCCCGAATACATGGACGCCCTCGACCGGATGCCGCACGCGATCGACTTCGTGTGCCAGGTGCCGCACGATGCGCTGCGGGTGTTCGTGATGGGCGAGCGCGCCCTCGCCACCGAGCCCGCCACCGAGGCCGACGTGGCGCGCATGCGCGACGTGCTGCGCGAGGCGCTGGTCGCGGGCGCGGGCGGCTTCAGCACCGGCCGCAGCGACAACCACCGCAGCGCGCGCGGCGAGGCCACGCCCGCCTCGGAGGCCGCGGGACGCGAGCTCGCCGGGATCGCGCAGGCGTTCGTGGGCCTGCGCCACGGCGTGCTGCAGGCGGTGAGCGACTTCGACATCCTCACCGGCGACGAGCGCTTCCACCCCGAGTTCGACCTGCTGGAGGAGATGGTCGCGGCCTCGGGCGGCCACGCGATGAGCGTCTCGACCATGCAGCGCGACCACTCGCCCGAGCAGTGGCGCCGGATCCTCGAGCGCGCCGAGCGCTGCGTCGCGCGCGAGCTCGACGTGCGCTGCCAGGTGGGCGCGCGCGGCATCGGCGTGATGCTCGGGCTCGAGGCCACGTTCCACCCGCTCATG
>CAYMQR010000654.1:0-2845 GCA_964392195.1 uncultured bacterium
GCGGCCACCGCTTCAGCCTCGACGACCTCACCACCGCGTGGTTCGCCCTCGACGTCCTCGACGCGGCCGGCTCGCGTGGCGAGCGCCCCGTCGAGCGCGCGCGCGACATCGGCAGCGGCTCGGGCTCGGTGCTGCTGATGATCGCGTGGGCGCTGCCCGGCGCACGGCTCGTGGGCGTCGAGGCGCAGGAGGTGAGCGCGGGGCTGGCGCGGCGCTCGATCGCGTGGAACGGCGCGGGCGAGCGCTGCGAGGTCCGCCACGGCGACCTGCGCGATCCGGCGATGGTCCCGGAGGGCGCGGTGTTCGACCTCGTCACGGGCACGCCGCCCTACATCCCGCTCGGCGACGGCGTGGTGTCCGCGAAGGTGCAGCGTGGCCCCGCGTGCTTCGAGGTCCGCGGCGGGATCGACGACTACGTCGCGACGGCGGCGCGCTGCCTCGCGCCGCGCGGCCTGTTCGTGGTGTGCCACTCGCACCCGGTCCGGGTGGAGGCAGCCGCCGAGCGCGCCGGTCTCGCGATCGTCACCGAGCGCGCCGTGGTACCGCGCGAGGGCCGCGACCCGCTGTTCTGGGTGTTCGCGCTCCACCGCTCGGACGGACCGCCTCCGGCGGTCCGTCCGGACGCGGCGGCGCCGCTCGTGGTCCGCGACCGCGCCGGCCAGTGGACCGAGACCTTCCGCGCCGTCCGCCGCACCATGGGCATGCCGACCTGAGCGGCACGGGTGACACCCGCCTGGAGGGCCGTCGCTTCGTCGACGGCCCCAGCGGCCCTCGGCTAGCTTGAGGGCCTCTCCCCGACAACACGACCCGGAGGCCGCGATGGCTCGTACTCACTACCGCGCCTGCAACCTGTGCGAAGCGATGTGCGGAATCGCCATCGAGGTCGACGGCGACCGCGTCCTGGCGATCCGCGGCGACAAGGACGACCCGTTCTCGCGCGGCCACATCTGCCCCAAGGCGGTCGCGCTCCAGGACGTCCACGAGGACCCCGACCGCCTCAAGTGGCCGGTGCGGCGCACCACCAGCGGCTGGCAGCGGATCGGCTGGGACGAGGCGTTCGACGAGGTCGCGCGGCGCATCCGCGAGATCCAGAGCGCGCACGGCGCGAACGCGGTCGGGCTCTACCTCGGCAATCCCACCGTCCACAACTACGGCTCGATCCTGTTCGGGCTGCCGTTCATCCAGGCGCTGCGTACCCGCAGCCGCTACTCGGCCACGTCGGTCGACCAACTCCCGCACATGTTGTCGTCGCTCACGATGTTCGGCCACCAGATGCTGCTCACGGTGCCCGACCTCGACCGCACCCAGTTCTTCCTGTGCATCGGCGGCAACCCGGTGGTGTCGAACGGCAGCATCATGACCGCGCCGGACGTCGCGCACCGCCTCGAGGACCTGCGCAAGCGCGGCGGGCGGCTGGTGGTGGTGGATCCGCGCCGAACCGAGACCGCCGAGCTCGCCGACACCCACTACTTCATCCGGCCCGGCAGCGACGCGGCGCTCTTGCTCGGGATGCTCCACGTGGTGTTCGCGCGCGACAAGGTGCGGCTCGGGCGGCTCGCGGACTTCACCGACGGGCTCGCCGCGGTGCGCGATCTCGTGCAGCGCTTCCCGCCCGCGCGGGTCGCGGAGTTCACCGGCATCCCGGCGGCCGAGATCGAGAAGCTCGCGCTCGACTTCTGCGCGGCGCCGTCGGCGATCGCCTACGGACGGGTCGGTGCGTGCACGCAGGAGTTCGGCGGGCTGGTGGGCTGGCTGCTCACGGTGCTGAACGTCGTGACCGGCAACCTCGACCGGGTCGGCGGCATGATGTTCACCAGGCCGGCGGTGGACTTCGTGGCGATCGCGTCCGCGAGCGGCCAGCGCGGCCACTACGCGAAGAGCAAGAGCCGGGTGCGCGGGCTGCCCGAGTTCGGCGGCGAGTTCCCGGTGTCGACGCTCGCGGAGGAGATCGAGACGCCGGGTGACGGCCAGATCCGCGCGCTGGTCACCTCGGCCGGCAACCCGGTGCTCTCGACGCCCAACGGCGCGCGGCTGGCGAAGGCGCTCGAGCAGCTCGATTTCATGGTGTCGATCGACATCTACGTGAACGAGACCACCCGCCACGCCAACCTGATCCTGCCGCCCACCTTCTCGCTCGAGCACGAGAACTACGACGTGGCGCTCAGCGCCGTCGCGATCCGCAACGTCGCCAAGTACTCGCCGCCGCTCTTCGAGCCGGCGCCCGACACCCGCCACGACTGGCAGATCTTCCTCGAGCTGAGCTCGCGGCTGGAATCCCGCGGCTCGGCGGCGCAGCGCGCCGCGGTGGCGGCGAAGAAGGCGGTGATGTCGCGGCTCGGCGCCAAGGGGCTCCTCGACCTGATGCTGCGCGCCGGGCCCCACGGCGTGCGCTCGCTGCCGTTCGGGCCGAACCTGTCGGTGGCGAAGGTCGCCGACGCGCCCCACGGCATCGACCTCGGCGCCCTCGAGCCGTGTTTCCCGGCGCGGCTCGAGACGCCCAACAAGCGCATCAAGCTGGCGCCCGAGGTGTTCCTGAGCGACGTGCCGCGCCTCGAGGCCAAGCTCGACGAGAGCGCGCGGGCGAAGCGCAACGGTGAGCTGAGCTTGATCGGGCGCCGCGACCTGCGCACCAACAACTCGTGGCTGCACAACAGCGCGCGCATGGTGAAGGGCAAGAACCGCTGCACGCTGCTCATGAACCCCGCGGACGCGAAGAAGCGCAAGCTCGCCGACGGCGCCGCGGTGCGGATCGAGTCGCGCGCCGGCGCGGTGGTCGCGACCCTGCAGGTAAGCGACGACATGATGCCGGGCGTCGTGAGCCTGCCGCACGGCTGGGGGCACGCGC
>CAYMQR010000655.1:0-2840 GCA_964392195.1 uncultured bacterium
AGGTCGGAGACGAAGCCGCGGATCGCCTCGACCGCGCGCAGGTGGTCGTAGGGCGCGGCGGAGACCGTGTCGTAGTAGCCGAGGTGGGCGAGGGGCGTGATCAGGTGCGGCTCGGGGCCGCCCGCGATCATCGAGTGCGACGCCAGCATCCGCTCGAGCAGCGTCGAGCCCGAGCGAGGTGAGCCGATCACGAACAGCAAGTTGTCCTGTAGTTCGGGCACACGGACCTCCGGGAGGCCCCGAGCGGACGGAGCCGGTGGGGAATAGCCTCGCGTGGGAGCGACTGGCAACCGCGGCGGGCGAGCGTGCGAGACCGCCCGGCCACCGGTGGGACTCGCCGCTCCCGCCTGCTAGGTTGGACCTTGCGCGGCCCGCTGGTGGGGAGCCGCGAGCGAGACGTGACCGTGCCGAACGTCGCCTCGAACGCGCCGTCCGACGAGCTCGTGCCGACCGCGCCCGACGGGCGCGTGCGTGCCGGCGTGCTGTCGGTCGTGGTGAGCGTCGTGCTGCTCGCCGCGAAGCTGGTGGCGTGGCGGCTCACCGGCTCGACGGCGGTGCTCTCCGACGCGCTCGAGAGCATCGTCAACGTGGTGGCGTCGAGCCTCGCGCTGTTCACGCTGATCGTCGGCTCGCGCCCCGCCGATCTCGACCACCCGTACGGCCACGGCAAGGCCGAGGAGTTCTCGGCGGGGGTCGAGGGTGCCCTGATCGTCGTCGCGGCGGTGCTGATCCTGGTGGAGGCGCTGCCCGAGATCCCCGACCCGCCGCCGATCGTCAACCTCGACGCGGGGCTCTTGATCGTCGCGGGTGCGGGCGCGGTGAACCTCGGGGTCGGCCTGTTCCTGATCCGGCGCGGCAAGCGGGTGCGCTCGTCGGCGCTGGTCGCCGACGGCCAGCACCTCCTCACCGACGTGGTGACGACGGTGGCGGTGCTGGTCGGGCTCGGGCTGGTGAGGCTGACCGGGCTGCGCTGGATCGACCCGGTCGCGGCGTCGCTGGTGGCGGTGCAGATCCTGGTCTCGGGCGTGCGGATCGTGCGCAAGAGCGTCGGCCACCTCATGGACGAGGCCGACCCCGAGCTGGTGGGGCGGATCCTCGCCACCCTCACCGAGCTGCGGCGGCCGGGACTGCTCGAGCCGCACCGGCTGCGGGTGCTGCGCCAGGGACGTCACCACCACATCGACCTGCACCTGGTGGTGCCGCGGTTCTGGACGGTCGAGGAGGCCCACGGCCTCGAGCAGATGCTCGGCGACGAGATCCTCGACCGCCTCGGCGCCCCCGGCGACGCGATCGTGCACCTCGACCCGTGCATGTCCTACTGCTGCCCGCTGTGCACCGTGGAGAGCTGCCCGGTGCGCGCGCACCCCTTCGAGCGCGAGCGCGAGTGGACCGTGGCTAGCGCCACCGGCGCGCCGCCCTGGAAGGACATCTCGACCAGCGAGCCGTGAGCCGCACCGGCCACCGCGTTGGCGCGCTTTTCCCGCCTATGGCACCTTAGACGGGATGAGCTATCCGTTCCCGGCACCGAGCGCGGACTCGCTGCGCGCCATGGAGCAGCGCGCCGAGGTCGCCGCGCACGGCCCGGTGTTCGCGTGGATCACCCCCACCGGACGCTGCAACCTCTACTGCACCCACTGCCCGATCCGCAGCGTCCCCAAGATCCCGGACGACGCGCCGGACATGTCGCTCGAGGTGATCGAGCGCATCAATCGCGAGGTGGTGCCCACCCTCGAGACCGTCAAGATCGGCGGCAACAACAACGGCGAGGCGGTGCTGGCGCGGAACTTCGACGAGTTCTACGCGCGCATCCAGCGCCCGGGGCTCCGGCCGTGGATCATCACCAACGGCACGCTGCTGCGCCCCGACCAGATCGACCGGCTCGCCGCCGCCGGCGCGGTGATCGACTTCTCGATGGACGCCGCCACCGAAGCGGGCCACAAGCGCATCCGCGGGCGCGGCTACGAGAACCTGATGGCGAGCATCCGCGGCGCCGTCGAGGCGCGTGACCGCCACGCCGCGACCGGCGCACAGGTGTGGGCCTCGCCCACGGTGTTCCTCGACAACCTCCACGACATGCCGGACGTGGTGCGGATGGCGCTCGAGCTCCGCCTCGACGGCGTGCGCATGTCGAACCTGATGCCGCAGACCGAGGCGCAGCGCTACCAGTCGCTCGTCTACCACCGCGCAGAGGCCAACCGGGTCTTCGACGAGTGCCGCGCGCTCGCGGCCGGCACACAGCTCGCGCTCATCACGCCGGCGGTCTTCGAGGTGCCGGCGATGAAGACCAACAGCAAGGTCAAGCTCGAGGTGCCGGCGCGCGACCTCTGCATCCACCCCTGGACCTCGGTCAGCATCGACGAGAAGGGGCTCGTGCACCCGTGCTGCGTGTCGGACCAGGTGCTCGGCGACCTCTCGAAGGAGTCGTTCGAGAGCATCTGGAACGGCCGCAAGTACCGCAAGCTGCGCCGCAAGGTGAACTCGGCCAACCCGCCGCTCTACTGCCGGCGCTGCGTGCTGCGCGGCTCCACCGGCGCCACCCTCTCGCCGGACGCCAAGGACCAGGACCTGCTCGCCGCGATCGGCTACTCGCGGGCGATCGACCCGGTGCAGTCGGTGATCTTCTTCCTGATGGAGCGCGCCGAACGCTCGAAGCTCGCCAAGGCCGCGCTCCACGGATTGCTCTGGTCCCTGGACATGCGCTGATCCGGCGACGGGGGATGGAACCCCGGTCGCTACACCGGGTTCGTAGCGCGGGATCCCGAGCGCGACCGCGCTCGCTCAGCCCGCGTAGCCGAGGGCCTTCATCGCCTGGATCTCCTCGGGCGTCATGGTGCGGGCGT
>CAYMQR010000656.1:0-2823 GCA_964392195.1 uncultured bacterium
CCGCTCGGCCAGGCGGGCCGCCTCGCGCTCGAGGGCGGCGAGGTCCGGGGACCACATCGCGATCCCATGCTACCCGCCCCGGTGCAGCGGCGCTCGCGGCCGAGCCCGCCGCGAGGGCTCGACCATTGCGAGGCTCGACGGCGCTCGGCTATAACGCGGCGGCACTCGTTCGAGAGGAAATCCCATGAAAAATAGGGTCTTTGGTGCCGTGCGGGTGACCGGGCTGGGTCTCGTCCTGGCGCTCGTGGCGGGCGCCGCGGCGGTCTCCACGGCGCGCGCGGACGACATCCGCATCGGCCAGTACGTCTCGCTCACCGGCACCACCGCGACCTTCGGTCAGTCGATGAACAAGGGCGTGACGATGGCCATCGACGAGGCCAACGCCGCGGGCGGAGTCCTCGGCAAGAAGATCAAGCTCATCACCGAGGACGACCAGTCGAAGCCCGAGGAAGCCAAGACCGCGGCGATCAAGCTGATCAAGCAGCAGCGCGTGGTGGCGCTGCTCGGCGAGATCGCGAGCAGCCGCTCGCTCGCGGCGGCGCCCGAGGCGCAGCGCGCCGGGATCCCGATGGTGACGCCCGCCTCGACCAACCCCAAGGTCACGCAGGTCGGTGACTACGTCTTCCGCACCTGCTTCATCGATCCGTTCCAGGGCAGCACCATGGCGAAGTTCGCCAAGGACACCCTCAAGGTGAACCAGGTCGCGATCCTCAAAGACGTGAAGAACGACTACAGCGTCGGGCTCGCGGAGTTCTTCGAGAAGACGTTCACCGGGCTCGGCGGGCAGGTCGTCGCCACCGAGAGCTACTCGGAGGGAGACACCGAGTTCCGCGCGGTGCTCACCGCGATCCGCGCCAAGAACCCGCAGGCGATCTACGTCCCCGGCTACTACACCGAGGTGGGGCTGATCGCGCGCCAGGCGCGCGAGCTCGGCCTCAAGGTGCCGCTCCTCGGCGGCGACGGCTGGGACTCGGAGAAGACGCTGGAGATCGGCGGCGACGCCGTCAACGGCAGCTACTACACGAACCACCTCTCGGCCGAGGACCCGAGCCCGGTCGTGCAGGGCTTCATCCAGAAATACAAGGCCAAGCACGGCGAGGTGCCGGACGCGATGGCGGTGCTCGGCTACGACGCTGGGCGCATCCTCCTCGACGCGATCAAGCGCGCCGGCTCCACCGAGGGCGCCAAGATCCGCGACGCCCTCGCCCAGACCAAGGACTTCCCGGGCGTGTCCGGCTCGATCACGATCGACGCCGACCGCAACTCGAAGAAGAACATCGTGGTGCTGAAGATCGAGGGCGGGAAGGTCAAGTTCCAGACCTCGATCGCCCCTTGATCGAGCAGGACGGCATGGAGGGTCGCGGTCCCTCGCGACCGATTCGTCGTTCGCCGTCCTGCGGCTGCGAGGGACCGCAGCCCTCCAGCCGATCGATCTAGACGCCGCATGAGCACGTTCATCCAGCAGCTCCTGAACGGGCTCGCGTGGGGATCGGTGTATGCGCTGATCGCCCTCGGCTACACGATGGTCTACGGAGTCTTGAAGCTCATCAACTTCGCCCACGGCGAGGTCTACATGATGGGCGCCATGACCGGTTACTACGTCGGCCGCTGGGCGACCAAGGCCGAGCTGCCGATGGCGCTTCGGCTGCCGGTGACGCTGCTGGGGGCGATGGCGGCGTGCGCGGTGCTCGGCTTCGTGATCGAGCGATTCGCCTATCGGCCGCTCAGGCAAGCGAACCGGTTGTCGGTGCTCATCACGGCGATCGGCGTCTCGCTGCTGCTCCAGAACGGCGGCCAGCTCGTCTTCGGCGCCGACCCCAAGTACTTCCCCCAGGTGCTGAGCTACGCCGAGGTGGTGAACACCGGCGGCGTGGTGCTCTCCAACATCCAGCTCGTGATCATGGTGACCGCGGTGGCGCTCATGGCGGCGCTCAACCTGTTCGTGCAGAAGACCCGCCCCGGGCGCGCGATGCGTGCCGTCGCGAACGACAAGGCGGCGGCGCAGCTCGTCGGCATCTCGGTCGATCGCATCATCTCCCTCACCTTCGTGATCGGTTCGGTGCTGGCCGCCGCGGCCGGCGTGCTGGTCGGGCTCTCGAACCCGAAGGTCGATCCGCTCATGGGCATCATGCCCGGGCTCAAGGCGTTCGTGGCCGCGGTGCTGGGCGGGATCGGCAACATCCCGGGCGCGATGCTCGGTGGAGTGCTGCTGGGCCTGGTCGAGACGCTGGTGTCCGCGGTCGGGCTCTCGACCTACCGCGACGCGATCGCGTTCGCGCTGCTGATCGGGTTCCTGCTCTTCAAGCCGACCGGCTTGATGGGCCGGCCGGACGTCGAGAAGGTCTGACGCGTGGCCTCGAACGCGACGGCGCGGCTCGTGCTGCAGGTGGTGGGCGCGCTCGCGGTGCTGACCGCGTGGGCGCGGCTCGCGGCGCCCCACGTCAATCCCTACCAGCTCCAGGTCATCAACTACATCGGCATCAACATCGTGATGGCGGTGTCGCTCAACCTCATCAACGGCCACACCGGACAGTTCTCGATCGGCCACGCGGGCTTCATGGCGCTCGGCGCCTACGGCTCGGCGGCGATCACGTTCTACGGCGGGCCGCACGTGCTGCCGTGGCTGAGCGGCACGCTGGGGCTGGCGCAGGGCACCGCCAAGGCGCTCCTGCTGAACGGCGCGATGCTCGCGGGGGGCGGGCTCGCGGCGCTGGCGGGGGTCATCGTCGGTATCCCCACGCTGCGCTTGCGCGGCGATTACCTCGCCATCGCGACGCTCGGCTTCGGCGAGATCATCCGGGTCATCATCCTGAACCTCGACGT
>CAYMQR010000657.1:0-2813 GCA_964392195.1 uncultured bacterium
TCGAACGTCACGGTGCGCCGGGGACATCGATCGGGCGCCGCGTGGGAGTGTAGGGCCTACGGCTGCGGCTCGTTGCGCAGCGCGGCGGCGATGCGCTGTTGGAGGTTTGGCTTCTCACCGTGGAGCAGGTCGCAGTTGGCGACCGCGCCCACGTACACGTCGAGCTCGGGCACGTACTTCATCACCGACATCGCCCCCGGCAAGGCACCATCGTGGCCGACGTAGGTGAGGTCGCCGCTACGCGACCGGAAGAGCGCCATGCCGTAGTCGCCCTGCGCCGGATCGTCCGGGTCGGTCGCCATCCAGTCCTGGGCGTCGGCGAGGCTCTGCGCCGAGTAGAGCTGGCCGCCCAGCAGCGCCACCAGGAACGTCGCGAGGTCGTGCGACGTGGAGATGAGCCCACCCGCCGACCACGCCGAGCTGTTCAGGCTGTTCGCCGACTGGACCAGCGCCGTTCCCGGGATGCGCGTGGGCAAGAGCCCGAACACGTTGGTGTAGCCGGCGGGGTCGAGCGGCTCCCCTGGCGTCGGCAGGTGCGTGCCGTCGAGGCGCTGCGGCCCGAGCACCCGCTCGCGATACACCTGATCGAGCGGCTCGCCGGTCACCGCCTCGATGATGAGCCCGAGTGCGATGAAGCTGGGCTGCGCGTAGTGATAGTCGCCGCCCGGGTACGTCACCGGCTCACGCGGCACGAGCGCGCCCGAGAACAGATCCAGCATCGGGATCGGCAGGTGCGTCCAGTCGAGGATCTCCTCGGGCGTGAACCAGTGCGAGTCGTTGAGGATCACGTCGAGGATGAAGAAGCCGTCGGCGAGCTCGAGCTCGGGGATGCCGCTGCGGTGGCGCAGCAGGTGCTCGATGGTGATCCGGTCGCCGTTCGGGTAGTCGGGCACGAAGTCGCCGAGGCGGGTGTCGAGGGTGAGCTTCCCCTCGTCGCGGAGCTGGAAGATCACCGACGCGGTGAAGGGCTTGGTGGCGCTCGCCACGCGCCCCACCGTGTCGACCGTGAACGGCTCCTTCGTCTTCGTGTCCTGCACACCCTTCGCGCCCGACCAGTCGAGCCAGCCCGGCGTGATCACCGTGGCGGCGGTGCCGATGACCTCGTGATCCGCGGCCCACAGCCCGAGCGCCTCGTCGAGGCGCGCCGAGAGACCGGGGTCGTCGGGGTCCCAGGTGGGTCGCGGATGGGACGCGCCGCCGTCCGAGCCGCCGCAGCCCACCGCGACCGCGAGCGCGATCGCCGCGATCCACCCGAGCGCACGCGGCGCTTGCCTCGTCATCCCCTCGACCTCGCTCGCCGGCCCCCGCTCGGCGGACCGCCAGGAGGCGGTCCCTCCGAAGCGAGGGACGGATCATCCGCGCGACGGACCACGCTCAGCGCTTGCGCTCGAGCCGGAACACCCCGATCTTCCGGTCGGTGCGCTTCTCGTAGACGTTCATCTGCGGGATCGTGCGCTTCACCGCCGGCCACACCCGCGCCTTCTCCTCGTCCGTGAGCAGCCGCGCGACGGCCTCGAAGCGCTCGCCGCGCACCTGGATCTCCACGTTCGGGTTGGCCTCGATGTTGTAGCGCCACGCCGGGTGGTTCTCGGCGCCCATCGCGCTCGCCACGATCAGCAGGTCGTCGCCGTCCTTGTGATAGGCGAGCTGCACCGCGCGCTTCTCGCCGGACTTGCGGCCCACGGCGGTCATGGTGAGCATCGGCAGCGTCGGCACGCCGGTGGACGTGAGGCGGCCGTTGGTGGCGCGGAACAGGATCGGGTCGATCTTGCTCGCGTAGTGCTTGACCAGCCACGAGCCGAAGCGCGTCGCCGAGAGCCAGTTCACGAGTCGTGCGTACATGAGGTTCCTCAGCCGGCCTTGGCCGCGGTCTCGCCGATCCACCCGGCGAGCTCGGGCATGAGTGGCTCGTGCAGAAAGTGCCCCATCCGCGGCACGATTTCGAGCCGCGCGCCGCGGATCGCCCGCGCCGAGGCGCGCCCGCCGGCGGGCCGCACCAGCGGGTCGACGCCGCCGTGCACCACCAGCGTCGGCGCGCTCACCCGCGAGAGCAGCGCCTCGAAGCTGCCGGTGGCGACGATCGCCACCGCCTGGCGCTCGGCGCCGCGCGGCTCGAAGCAGCGGTCGAACGCGCGCGCGGCGCGCTCCGCCACGCGCTCGGCGGGGAACGGATAACCGGTGCCGTGGATGGCGCGGAACATCGCGGTGGACTGGCGCACGTAGCCGTCGCGACCGGCGCGCCCGCGCCGCCCGATCATCGCGAGCCGGAGCAGCACGTCGAGGCGCGGCCGCGGGATCGACGGGTGCAGCGTCTGCGACATGATCGACGTGAGCGAGAGCGTGCGCTCGCGGTGGAGCGCCGCGAAGAGCTGCGCGATCATGCCGCCCATCGAGGCGCCCACGAGGTGCGCGGCCTGGATGCCGAGCGCGTCGAGCAGGCCGGCGGTGTCCTCGACCAGATCGTAGAGCGTGTAGGGAGCCCGCACCCGCCGCCCGCGGATCGCGCCCACGAACGCCTTCGGCAGCGGATCGTGGCGGACGCCGTGGATCTTGCTCGAGAGCCCGATGTCGCGGTTGTCGAAGCGCACCACGCGGAAGCCCTGCGCGAGCAGCGCGTCCACGAACACGTCGGGCCAGTAGATGTGCTGCGCGCCGAGCCCCATGATCAGCAGCACCGCCGGCGCCGTGACCGGGCCCACGTCTTCGTAGTAGAGGTCGATGCCGTTGGCGCGGGCCAGGCCGGCGCGAGGTTCGGTGGTGCTCATGGATCTCCTCGCCGGGTGCTCGTGGAGAGTGAGGCGGCGCTGATCAGC
>CAYMQR010000658.1:0-2807 GCA_964392195.1 uncultured bacterium
CACGACCAGTCGAACGGCTCCTGCCTTGAACTCATCGGTGAACGAGCGCCGTTGGGGCCGCCCCTGCTTCTGCTTGTCCATTCGGGCCACCGTGTCCGCCTTTCGGGATGTGTCCACGAAAGTGGATCAAGCCCAGCTGCACGTGCGGTGGCGCGGGCGCACCGCCGCGTCTGGGCGATCGCACGGCGCGGGGTTGACTCTGCTTACCGGGCGCTCCAGCCTTCGTTCTCCGGTTCAATCGCAGTCGTCCGAGCACAGAGGAGATCGCCATGGCCACGCGCATCGAGCGCGACAGCATGGGGGAGATCGAGGTCCCCGCGGATCGCTACTGGGGTGCGCAGACCCAGCGCTCGTTCCAGAACTTCAAGATCGGCGACGAGCGCCTGCCGCGCCCGCTGATCCGCTCGCTCGCGCTGGTCAAGCACGCGGCCGCCGAGGTGAACGCGGCGCTCGGCGACCTCGACCCCAAGATCGCGGCGGAGATCCAGGCGGCGGCCCAGGAAGTGATCGACGGCAAGCTCGACGACGAGTTCCCGCTGGTCGTGTGGCAGACCGGCAGCGGCACCCAGTCGAACATGAACGTGAACGAGGTGATCGCGAACCGCGCCAACGAGCGCCTCGGCGGCAAGCGCGGCGACAAGGGCTTGGTCCACCCCAACGACCACGTGAACCGCGCCCAGTCCACCAACGACGCCTTCCCCACCGCGATCCACGTCGCCACCGCCGTCGAGCTGCGCGACCAGCTCGTGCCAGCGCTTCGCGCGCTGCGCGCGACCTTCGAGAAGAAGTCGCAGGACTTCGCGGAGATCGTGAAGATCGGCCGCACCCACCTGCAGGACGCGACCCCGCTCACGCTGGGCCAGGAGTTCTCGGGCTACGTGGCGCAGCTCGAGCTCTCGATCCGCGCCGTCGAGCAGAGCTACGTGGGGCTCGCCGAGCTGCCGATCGGCGGTACCGCGGTGGGCACCGGCCTCAACACCAAGCCGGGTTACGCCGAGAAGATGGCCGAGGCGCTCGCCCGGCGCACCGGCTTCCCGTTCGTGTCCGCGCCCAACAAGTTCGCGTCGATGGCGGGCAAGGAGGCGCTCGTGCAGGCCTCGGGCTCGCTCAAGACGGTGGCGTGCGCGCTCAACAAGATCGCCAACGACATCCGCTGGCTGGCGAGCGGGCCGCGCTCGGGCATCGGCGAGATCCGCATCCCCGAGAACGAGCCCGGCTCGTCGATCATGCCCGGCAAGGTGAACCCCACCCAGTCGGAGGCGATGACGATGGTGGCGGCGCGGGTGCTCGGCAACGACGTGACCGTCGGCGTCGCCGGCGCCTCGGGCAACTTCGAGCTCAACGTGTTCATGCCGGTGATCGGCTACGCGGTGCTGCAGTCGGTGCGGCTGCTCGCCGACGCGACGCGCTCGTTCGACGAGCACTGCGCGGTGGGCATCGAGCCCAACCAGGACCGCCTCACGGAGAACCTGAACCGCTCGCTGATGCTGGTGACGGCGCTCAACCCGCACATCGGCTACGACAAGGCGGCGGACGTCGCGAAGACCGCTTACAAGCAGGGCAAGACGCTGCGCGAGGTGGCGGTCGAGAAGGGTTACCTCTCGGGCGAGGACTTCGATCGCATCGTGGTGCCGTCGCAGATGTGCGGGCCGAGGTGAGGCGAAGGAACCAGGCGCTCAGCCCCAAAACCAGTCGAGCGCGCCGGTCCGTCCGGCGCAGTCTCGTGATCGAGGAGGTGTCATGGCCATCGTTGCATCGCTCATGAAGACCGAGATGGTGACGGTCTCGCCCGAGGAGACCGTCGCGTCGGCGGCTCGCCTCATGACGCAGAACCAGGTGGGCGCCGTGCTGGTGGTCGCGAACGGCGCCGCGCAGGGGCTGTTCTCGGAGCGCGATCTGCTCACCCGCGTGGTCGCGGCGGGAGGCGATCCGTCCAAGCTCAAGGTCGGCGACGTCGCTTCTTCGCCCGTGATCTCGGTCAACAAGACCGCCCACGTGCGCGAGTGCGTCGAGCTCTTGAAGGCGAAGCGCATCCGCCACCTCGCGGTGGTCGAGGGTGGCAAGCCGGTCGGCATCCTCTCGACCCGCGACTTCCTCGAGGCGGTGCTCGAGGGCTTCGAGAAGCTGGTGGACAAGAGCCAGTACGACACCGTCGTCCAGTCGGGGGTCGATCCCTACGACCACATCGGCGGCAGCTACGGGCGCTGACGTGCGAGTCGTCCGCGGGTGACGGTCGGGGTCGTCGACGACGCGACGACCCTCCAGCCGTTCGGGCCGGATGTCATCGCCCGGCGAGTTCGCCGAGCGCGTCGCGGTAGTGGGCGAACTTGCCGCCGCGGCGCACCGCCTCGAGCACGGCGAGCCCCGCCTCGGTACCGCCCTGTGCGAGGCGGTGCTCCACCCACGCCCAGCGCACGCTGATCGGACGCAGCTCGGCGCGGCCCTTGAGTGCCTTGCGTAGCAGCGCGAGCCGCGCCTCGACGACGTCGATCCCCGCGAACGGCTGGCCGTCGAGCGGCGTGTTGCGCTTGGACACGAACGGCGCGACGCCGAACGAGAGCGGGATCACCCGCGATAGGCGCTGAGCCAGGGTACCCAGCTCGTCGATGTCCGCGTCCGTCTCATCGGGCAGCCCGACCATGAGATAGAGCTTGAGACGCTTGAGCCGGTGCTGGCGCGCCAGCTCGGCGGCGCGCTCGAGGTGACGGACCTTGGCGCCGCGCTGGATCGACGTCATGAGCCGCTCCGACGCGCCGTCCATCGCGGTGGTGAGCGTCTGGTGGCCCGCGCGAGCGAGGGCAGCGACG
>CAYMQR010000659.1:0-2804 GCA_964392195.1 uncultured bacterium
GCGCCGCGAGCGCCGTCAGTCGTCGGCGCTCCCGGCCGGTGCTTCCTCCGGCTCGGGCGGCGCACGATGGGTCGCGTGGTTGGCGTTGGTGTGCTTCGCGCGGGTGCGCGTCTTCTTCGCCGAGCCCGCGCGGTCGGCGCGCGGCGCGCGCCGCTTGGCCTCCTGCGCGCGCGCCTCGGCGCGGTTGCGCTCGGCGACCTTGCGCAGCGACTCCGCGTGGGCCGCGAGCGCGGCCCGCTGCCTGGCGCGCGCGAGAGAGACCTGCTCGCGCTCACGCGCCAGCGCGCGATCGAAGGCGCTCTCGCCAGGCGGCTCGGGCATCGGCAGGCGCTGCAGGCTGCCGGCGCCCGGCCCGGCCGGGGAATCGTGAGCCGCGCCGCGCGGCAGCTCGCGAAGCACGAGCTGGCCGAGCGCGTCGCGCTGCCAGCCGAGGTGGTCGCGCGCCGAAGCCGGCGGCGGCGCGGCGGTGAGCGTGGCGAGGGCGAAGGCGGCGCCGACGAGCGCCGCGCTGCGAGGGAGGTGTCTCATGATCGACCTCACACGCGCCGCGAGCGACGAGCGACGGGCGCGCACCGGGTGAGACCGCGCCGAGCGCAACGCTCGTGCCGCGTCCGCCGCGCGCCTCCCCCGCGTGATCACGGCGGTTTCGGCGCCGGTTCTCGCGGCGAACGCGCCCTCCGGGGCGCGCCCGCGCGCCCAGCGCTTCGCGGCGGACCCCGGACCGGGTTTGACACCCGTCGCGAATCGGTGATAGCTCACGCGGGTTCGGTGCGCACTCCCGAGGTGCAATCCGGACGCACCCAACGGCAAGGTTCAGCGTCTCGAGTCGCGGATACGCGAGATCGCTCGCTTCTTGATCGGCCAGGTGCGACGACGGGGCGTGGCTCAGCCTGGTAGAGCACACGGTTCGGGACCGTGGGGTCGCTGGTTCAAATCCAGTCGCCCCGACCCACACGCGAGCGGCGACGGATCTCCGTAGCCGCTCGTTTCACTCCGAAGGGAAGGATCGCGGAAGGCCGGCCCACGGCGAACCCCACCCGATCCGAGAACGAGGACCCGCACGGCGCGGGCCGGTGAGCCCGGGCGGCTCACCCCCCGCCGCGGAACCCACCGCCGATGCCCACGCTGCTCGCGCTCACGGTCTTCGCGTATCTGGTCGGCTCGATCCCGACCGGCGTGTGGCTGGCGCGCTGGAAGGGCCTGCCGGACCCGCGCACCTCGGGCAGCGGCAACATCGGCGCCACCAACGTCGCGCGCACCCTCGGCAAGCGCATGGGGGTGCTGACGCTGGTCGGCGACGCGCTCAAGGGCGCCGTCCCGGTGCTGGTGGGGCGCGGCTTCGGGCTGCCGTTCGACGAGCTGTCGATGGTCGCCGCGATCGCGGTGCTCGGTCACATCGGCTCGATCTTCCTGCGCTTCAAGGGCGGGAAGGGGGTCGCGACCGGGCTCGGCGCGTTCCTGGCGCTCGCGCCGGCGGCGGCCGGGGCGGCGGTGGCGGTGTTCGCGGCGACCTTCGCGGCCACCCGGTGGGTGTCGCTGAGCTCGATCGTGGCGGCGGCGACGCTGCCGGTCGTGATGAGCTACTCCGTGGCGTTGCGGCCGGGTGCCGCGGCGGCGGCGCTGGTGGCAGTCGTGGTCATCGCCAAGCACCACGCCAACATCGGCCGGCTGCTGCGGGCCGAGGAGCCCCGATTCGGCGGCGGAAGCAAGGGGGGCGCTGCCTAGTTTCTAGGCGGGTGCCCAAACAAGGGGCAAGCCGGGACCCGAGGCGGCTTCCCCACGTGTGAGGCAACTAACCGAGATCCCACGTGAAACCGTGACGGTCCGTCGACGCGAAGCTGGCACCTGGCTTGCTCGATGACCGGCAAATCCGCGTGATCCCTGGAGGCAAGCTCATGAAGAAGGTCGAGGCCATCATCAAACCGTTCAAGCTCGACGAAGTGAAGGAGGCCCTCAACGAGATCGGCGTCCAGGGGCTGACAGTCAGCGAGGTCAAGGGCTTCGGTCGCCAGAAGGGCCACACCGAGCTCTACCGCGGCGCCGAGTACGTGGTGGACTTCCTGCCCAAGGTGAAGCTCGAGGTCATCGTCCGCGACGACATGGCCAAGCAGGTCGTCGACACGATCCTGCAGGCGGCCAAGACCGGCAAGATCGGCGACGGCAAGATCTTCGTGCTGCCCGTCGAGGAAGTGATCCGCATCCGCACCGGCGACCTCGGAGAGAAGGCGCTCTGAGCCGCCCGCCGTACCGGCCTCCCAGCGGGAGGCCGGATCCCAGCCACAGCCTGGACGTTCCAGTCCCGCCGAGGGGGGCTCGGTAGGGAACAGTTCCCGAAAACCGAAACAGCCGAAGTCGAGTCAACCGCAGACCGGAGAAAGGCCGAGGAGGACGAGGGATGAAGCCCAAGGAAGTGTTGGAGTTCGCGAAGAAGAACGACATCAAGATGGTCGATCTGAAGTTCATCGACCTGCTCGGTATCTGGCAGCACTTCGGTGTGCCCATCAGCCAGCTCAAGGAAGACAGCTTCGATGAAGGCTTCGGCTTCGACGGGTCGAGCATCCGCGGCTGGCAGGCGATCCACGCCTCCGACATGCTCATCATCCCCGACGCCAAGACCGCCCTCATCGACCCGTTCTCGAAGACCGCGACCCTGTCGCTGATCTGCAACATCGTCGACCCGGTCACCAAGCAGGACTACTCGCGCGACCCGCGCAACATCGCGCGCAAGGCCGAGGCGTACCTCAAGTCGACCGGCATCGCCGACACCTGCTTCGTCGGGCCCGAGGCCGAGTTCTTCATCTTCG
>CAYMQR010000660.1:0-2801 GCA_964392195.1 uncultured bacterium
CCAACCTCTCGGTGAGCGCCGGGTCGGTGGGGATGGGCGCCGCGTCGCCGCCCTCCTCCAGCGGGTGATGACCGTCGGCGACGACGACGTCGCCGATCGCCAGCGCCGGGTCCAGCCCTCCGGCAAGCCCCGCGAGGAGGACGGCCCGCGGCCGCGCTCGCACCAGGAGCTCGCGTGTGGCGCGCTCGGCGCGCCGCGGGCCCATGCCGATCCGGAACAGCGACCACGGCGGCCGCGACGAGAGCGGGGACACGCGCTCGAGCGCGCGCGCTTCACCGCCGGTCGGTGCGAGCACCCAGATCATCGGCCCCCCGCGCGACACGCCGCCGTCCGCCGCGCGCTCGAGCCCCAGGGATACCATGATCGCACGCGGTGTCCGTCGCTCGCCCCTGGGGGCCGCCCGGCGCCCGGTCCGAAGTGCCCGCGACGCCCGGGGCCGAAAGCCGAATCAGCACGGGAAGTTTCGCTTGACACCTGAACCGACCTCTCCTAGCATGCGCAGCGCTGGGCCGGTCCGCGGTGCGCTCGCGAGCGTGCCGGCTGGCTCGGAAACCAAGGAGGATCGTGACATGAAACGCTTTTTCGCCAGCGCCTCGGTCGTCGCCCTGCTCGTCACGGCTCTCAGCGGAACGGCTCGGGCCAACGCGGATTTCTCGCCGGTCATCGACGATCATCCCGTCCGCGTCGCCGCCTACCCGCTGCACATGGTCGGCACCGCGCTCCAGTGGGTGGTGACCCGTCCCATCCACTACGTGATGTCGCTGCCCTACATGTCGAACATCTCGGGTCATCAGATCAACGAGACCCTGACCGATCCCGCGACCAGCTCGGCATACTGACCGCGCCGCAGCCTCGAGGTCCTCTCCTCGGTTCGCTCCGAGGGAGAGGTCGAAGTCACGAGCCCGAGACCGGGAGGTCTTGGGCTCGTCGCGTTTCAGGCACCGTCACTCGAAGACGCCCAGGTTGGCCTGTCGGACCAGAAGCTTCTTGAGCCCGACGGTCGCGAACTGCACGAGGACCTTCTTGGACTCGCCGTGGTCCGAGCTGCCGCGGATGGTGCCGCGCCCGAAGGTCGGATGGAAGACCACCGTGCCCGGCTTCATGTCATCGGTCGGTAGCAGCTTGCGCACCGACTCCTGGCTGCTGTCACGGTCGATGGAGCGCTCGTCGCCGGTCGGCTTGGGCGGCGCCGCGGGCGGCGCGAACGCCGAGCGCTGGATCGACGGGCTCGACGACGGCGCGCGCTGGTACGAGCCGCCGCCGAGGCTGGTGACGCCCACGAAGCGGGCGCACTCGCGGTCGAGGTCGCTGAGGAACCGCGACGGCACCGACGGACGCCGTTCGCCGTGCAGCACGCGCGCGTCGGCGTAGCTGATCGCGAGCCGCTCGCGGGCGCGGGTCATGCCCACGTAGAGCAGGCGCCGCTCCTCGGCGAGGGCGAGCGGCAGGTTCATCGAGCGCACGTGCGGCAGGAGCTGCTCCTCGAGCCCGACCAGGAACACCACCGGGAACTCGAGCCCCTTGGCGGTGTGGAGGGTCATCATGTTCACGCGGTCGCGCTGCTCGTCGACGTCGTCCGAGTCCGCGACCAGCGACACCTCGTCGAGGAACTGGCGCGCGGTACCCTCCGGCTCGCGGGTCTCGAACTCGCCCGCCACGCGGATCAGCTCGTCGAGGTTCTCGCGGCGCCCCTGGGCCTCCGGATCGTCGTCCTTCTCGAGCGCGGCGAGGTAGCCGCTCTCGCCGAGCAGCTTCTCGAGGAGCGCCACCGGGCGCATGTCGGCGGCGCTGGCCTGCACCTCGCGCATCCACACCAGGAACTTGTCGAGCGCCTTGCGCGAGCTGGGGGTGATCTCGGGCCGCCGGGTCGCGATCCCGAGCGCCTCGGGCCAGCTCACGCGGTGCTCGCGTGCGATCGCGTCGACGCGTTCGAGGGTGGTGGCGCCGATGCCGCGCGCCGGGCGGTTGAGGATCCGCCGTAGCGCGACCGGCTCACCCGGCGACAGCGCGGCGCGCAGGTAGCAGAGCGCGTCCTTGATCTCGGCGCGGTCGTAGAAGCGCGTGCCGCCGACGATCACGTACGGCAGGTTCCAGCGCCTGAGCTCGTCCTCGACCGGTCGCGACTGGGCGTTGGTCCGGTAGAAGATCGCGAAGTCGCGCGGGCGGCGGTTCTCGACCCGCGCCAGGCGCAGGATCTCGCTCACCACGAAGCGCGCCTCGTCGAGGTCGGTGGGTGTGGCGCGCAGCAGCACCGGCTCGCCGGGGCTGCCGTCGGTCCACAGCGTCTTCTCGCGGCGCGTCTTGTCGGCGGCGATGATCGAGTGCGCGGCCTTCAGGATGTTGCCGGTCGAGCGGTAGTTCTGCTCGAGCTTGACGACGCGGGTGCCCGGGAAGTCGCGCTCGAAGCGCAGGATGTGGGAGACGTCGGCGCCGCGCCAGCCGTAGATCGACTGGTCCTCGTCACCCACCGCCATGAGCCGGTCGCCGGCGCCGGCGACCAGCCGCACGAACTGGTGCTGCACCGAGTTGGTGTCCTGGAACTCGTCGATCAGCAGGTGGTGGAACGGGCCGGTGCGCAGGTACTCGGTGAGCGCGTCGTTCCGGCGCAGCATGCGCACCGTCACCAGCAGCAGGTCGTCGAAGTCGAGCGCGCCCGCCTGCGCGAGCCGCTCCTGATACTCGCGCAACAGCTCGAGCTTGCGCTCGCCGGCGGTGCCGGGCACCTCGGCGTCCGGGTCGCGCGGATCGATGCCGCGGCTCTTGAGCACGCCCATCGCGTGGACGAGGCGGTTGGGGTGGAA
>CAYMQR010000661.1:0-2800 GCA_964392195.1 uncultured bacterium
TCGCTCGCGTCCAGCGCCGCTGGCTCGGGCGGGACCCTCGGCGAGGAGGTCGCGCGCCGGCTCGCCGCGCCGCCGCCGGCCGCCGTCCGCGCGCTCGGCGCCGAGGGCGCGGCGATCGTGGCGCGCGCCCTCGGCGCGCTCGAGGACGAGCTCCTTCACGGCGAGCGCCCGCGTCCGCGGCTGCGCTCGGTCACGGCGGCGCTGGTGGCGCTCAACGTGGCGGCGTTCGCGGTCGAGACCGCGGCCGGCGGCGCCACCGACGTCGAGACTCTCTACCGGCTCGGCGCGATGGCGCCGATCGCGGTGTGGAGCGGCGAGTGGTGGCGGCCCTTCAGCGCGACGTTCCTGCACTTCGGTCTCGCCCACCTGGTCTTCAACGGGGTGGGCCTGCTGTTGTTCGGCCCGTTCGTGGAGAGCCGTCTCGGCCGCGCGCGCTACGCGCTCGTCTACCTGCTCTCCGGCGCCGGCTCGATGTGGGGACTCGCGATCCTGGGCCGGATCGGGTGGGTGCCCGACGCCGCGATCGTGGTGGGAGCGTCGGGCTCGGTGATGGGGATCATCGGCGCGCAGGCGGCGTGGATGCGGCGCTCGTGGGTGAGCGACCGCTCGCGGGCCGCGCGGCGCCGCGCCCGGGACCTGGTCGCGGTGATCGCGATCCAGTCGCTCATCGACCTGAGCCTGAGCCCGCTCACGCTGGCGGCGCACCTGCTCGGCTTCGTGCTCGGGCTCGCGCTGGGCTCGCGCGTGATCCGCGCGCGGTGACGCCGGCTGGGCGCCGGCGTGGCGTTGACGGTGTGGGGAGCGCGTGGTACCTCGCGCCCTCGTCTCCACCACCGAGCGTTCGAGATCCGCTCCCGGCCGCGCGTCGCGCGCGGCGCGACGGGACCGGGCTTCCCACGTGGCTCGACCGAGTCCGTCGCGATGCGCGTGATCCTCTACACCGGCAAGGGCGGGGTGGGGAAGACCAGCCTCTCCGCCGCCACCGGCGCGCGCGCCGCCGAGCTCGGGTACCGCACGCTGGTGATGAGCACCGACGCGGCGCACAGCCTCGGCGACAGCCTCGCCAAGCCGGTCGGCTCCGACCCCGTCACCGTGGCGCCGAACCTCGACGCCATCGAGATCGACGTCAACCACGAGCTCGCCGCCCACTGGGCGTCGATCCAGGACTACCTGAGCAAGTTCCTGGCGTCGCAGGGCTACGACGCCGTGGTCGCCGAGGAGCTCGGCATCCCGCCCGGCATGGACGAGCTCTTCTCGCTGATGCGGATCGGCGACTTCCAGGTGGAGGGGCGCTACGAGGTGCTGGTGGTCGACTGCGCGCCCACCGGCGGCACCATGCGCATGCTCGGCCTCACCGAGCTCCTCGAGTGGTACATGGACAAGTTCTTCGAGGTCGAGCGGCGCGTGGTGCGCGCGGTGCGCCCGGTGGCCGAGAAGTTCATGTCCACGCCGCTGCCGTCCGACGACGTGTACGCCTCGATCGGCCGCTTCTACTCGCGGATCCGCGGCGTGCGCGAGCTGCTCATGGACCCCAAGCGCACCTCGATCCGCATCGTGTCGGTGCCCGAGCGCATGGTGATCCAGGAGAGCCAGCGGGCGTTCACGTATCTCGGACTGTTCGGCTTCCCGGTGGACGCGGTGATCGCCAACCGGGTGCTGCCTCCCGAGGTGAAGGGCACGTACTTCGCGCGCTGGCGGAAGATCCAGGAGGAGCAGCTCGGCATCCTCGACGACGCGTTCCGGCCGCTGCCGATCTTCCCGGTGCAGCTCTTCGATCGCGAGGTCGTCGGGCTCCCGGCGCTCAGGGAGCTGGCGCGCGCGGTGTTCGGCGCCCGCGATCCGGCCAAGGTCTTCTACAAGGGGAAGGCGCTCGAGGTGCGCGCCGCGGGCGCCGGCTACGATCTGTCGATGCCGCTCCCCCACGCCAAGAAGGACGAGGTCAAGGCGTGGACGAAGGGCGACGAGCTGATCGTCAGCGTCGGCAACTTCCGCCGCAACCTGGTGCTGCCGAGGAGCCTGGCCGGGCTCGAGGTGACCAAGGCGCGCCTCGACAACGGGGTGTTCCGTGTCCACTTCGAGTGACGCGCAAGGCGCCGCCGGCGAGCGCGACTGGTTCTCGCGCCTCGGCGAGGCGCGCGAGCACCTGGCCGCGGCGCAGGTCGAGCTGCTGAAGGCGGTGCGCGCGGCGCTGCTCGCGCTGGAGGGCTCGTCGGACGATCCCGGTGGCGCGGCGAACCGCGCCAACGAGACCGGCGGCGCGGTAGGCACGCTGATCGGGATGGTGATGCGCTACGCGGACCGGGTGGCGCGGCGCCGCGAGGCCGAGGCGCGCCTCAAGACCCTCACCACCATCCGCGAGGTGCTGGTCGCCGAGCGGCGCGCGGTCGCGGCGGGCGAGGGAGCGCGCTCGCCGGCGCTCGCGGGGTTCGACGCGGTGATCGGCGTGATCGAGCGCGAGTGCGCCGCGGCGCGCGCCGACTCGAGCGAGCCGGCCGCCGAGGAGCGCGGCTCGCGCAAGCGGCGCGGCGGGCAGGCCCGCAAGCTCGACCTGGACTGAGCCTCACGCGATCGCCAGCCGGTCCCGGATGACGCCGCCCGGCGGCGGCGAGCGCAGCGACCGGAGCGCGGCGCCGAGCCGCATCAGGCTCGCCACCTCCGCGCCACACGAGTCGCAGCCGCGCAGGTGCTCGCTCACGGCGCGCGCCGCGCTCGGCGGCAGCGCGCCGTCGACGTAGCCCGTCAGGAGCCGACCGAGCGAGTGTCCGGGCGGTCGGGGGATGGGCACGAGCGGTCCTCTCCG
>CAYMQR010000662.1:0-2790 GCA_964392195.1 uncultured bacterium
GAACGCGAACACGCTCGCTGCGCTCACGCCGCTCGCGAGCCACGCGGCGCTCGCGAAGAGCGCGGGGAAGGGCAGCACGAAGAACACCAGCAGGAAGATCGGCCCGAGCAGGTTCATCACGATCTCGCGGCGGTCGATCTCCATGGCGCGCTGCAGGATCTTCCCCCAGCCGCGCTTGAGATCTCGCAGGCTCTCGTAGAGCTCGAGCTTCATGAGCTCGGGCGCGAGCGCCCAGCGAATGTGGAAGCCCTTCGCCTTCACGTTGCGCGCGAGCACGAGGTCCTCGACGACCTCGTACGGGATGGCGGCGTGGCCGCCGATCGCGTCGTAGCAGTCGCGGCGGAACAGCATGTAGGGGCCGTTGGCGTTGGCGCGGGTGCTGGCCGGGTCGTGGATCTTGTCGAACTGCTGGAACGCGGCGAGCTGGAAGATGAGCGTGTTCACCACGCGGTCCCAGAAGCAGCGGAACACGTTGCCGGGGATGAGCGTGAGCAGCCCGGTGTCGGTGGCCGCGGCCTCGCGCACCGTCTGGGTGACGACCTGCGGCGCCACCTGGGTATCGGCGTCGAGGAACAGGACCCACTCGCCTCGGGTGCGGGTGAAGCCCTGGTGGAGCGCGTAGTTCTTGCCCATCCAGCTCTTCGGGCACTCCTCGCCGCGGATCACCGTGAGGCGCGGGTCTTGGGCGGCGAGGCGGGCGAGGATCTCGGGCGTGCGGTCGCTGGAGCGGTCGTCGACGACGATCACCTCGAGGTTCGGCCAGTCCTGCGCGAGGACGCCGGCGACGCACGTCTCGATGGTCTTCTCCTCGTCGCGTGCCGGGATCACCACGCTCACCAGCGGTGCATTCTCCGGGACGCCCGGGCGGGTGCGCGGGCCGAGCTTGGGCAGCTCGCGGTGCACCTCGAGCCAGGTGGTGAGAAGGCCCACCTGGAACAGCATCACCAGGAAGAGCGCGATGCAGACGAAGGTGGTCACGACGGGCGCGGCGGGTGTGCGTGCGTTCGGCGGCTCACGCGGCGGCGCGAGCGGCGGGCGGATTCTTCGCCACCACGAACACGCGGTGGAGCACGATGTCGCCCGCACCCAGGTGAAGCTCGCGGTCCTCGATCACGTGGAGGCCGTGGCGGCGGAAGAGGTCGAGCCACTGCTCGCGGTCGCGGAAGTAGTACTTGAAGTTGGTCTTCCACTCGGCGAGCCCGAGCCACGTGAGTGCCACCATGAAGGCGTCGAAGATCACGTGGTTGCGGTGCAGCCACCAGCGATTCTGCTTGTTGGTCCAGACGTCCTCGACCAGCACCAATTCGTTCTTCGCCACGCGCACCATCTCGGCGAAGTTCTTCTCCAGGATGGGGCTGTGGTGGAGGACGAAGATCTCGGTGACGAGGTCGAACGAGGCGTCCTGGAAGGGCAGGGTCTGGCCGTCGAAGCGCACGAACGGGCTCGACCACAGGTTGTTGTGGGCGATGTCGACGCCCACCGGCTGGGCGCCGGTCTGGGTGCGCATGCACTCCATCATCGCGCCGACGCCGCAGCCGAAGTCGAGCACGCGCCCGCGCACCCGATCGCGGAAGCTCGCGAGGATCTTGCCCGAGTAGTCGAGCTGACCCGGCATGATCCGCTTCTCGAACCAGTTGTGCTTCTTGGCGCTCATGGTCGTGGCGAGGGCCCGGGACGCGCGGCTCGGCGGCCGCCGCGCGCGAGGGGCCGGTTTGCTAGCACGCCCGCGCGGGCGGCGCCAAGGACAGAGCGAGAGGTGGACCGTCCCGGCGGCGCCCGAGTAGTCTGCTAGTGATCACTAGCAACAATTGCTGGAGATCGCTAGCAAGACTTGCTGGTAGTCGCTAGCAGAATGGGCCGTCCGGCGGAAAATGCAGTGCGGTTCCCGTGGGATGGCGGTTTCCGGGGCTCGACGGCCGGTATTCGAGGGGGTAGCTTCGCGTTCATGACGATCACCTCGGCCACTCCACCGCCGTCGGCGCGTCGGCCAGCGCCCGGCGAGCTCCTCGTCATCGGCTTCGACGGGCTCGAGGCGGACGCGAGCCTCCTCGACTTCCTCGCGCGCGAGTCGATCTCGGGGGTGATCCTCTTCCGCCGCAACATCCGCGACGCCGCGCAGGTCGCCCGGCTGGTGCGGACGCTCCGCGAGGTGGCGCCGCGGCTGCTCGTGGGCATCGACGAGGAGGGCGGCAAGGTGCGGCGGCTCTCCGCCGACTTCACCACCTTCCCGTCGATGGACCTGCTCGGGCGCATCGGCTCGGAGGAGCTGGTGCGCGAGCTGGCGCGGGCGATGGCGGTCGAGCTGCGCGCGATCGGCGTGAACTGGGACTACGCGCCGGTCCTCGACGTCCACTCGAACCCAGCCAACCCGATCATCGGCGAGCGCGCGTTCTCGTCCGATCCGCGCGTGGTGGCGCGGCAGGGCGTGGCCTTCATCGAGGCGCTGCAGGCGGCGGGCGTGGCGGCGTGCGGCAAGCACTTCCCCGGCCACGGCGACACCCACCTCGACAGCCACCTGGCGTTGCCCACCGTGGAGGCCACGCGCGAGGTGCTCGAGGCGCGCGAGCTGGTACCGTTCCGCGCCGCGGCGGCGGCGGGGTTGGCCTCCGTGATGACGGCGCACGTGCGCTATCCGGCGCTCGACGCGTCGAGCACGGCGACGCTCTCGCCCGCGATCCTGGGCGTGCTGCTGCGGGGCGAGCTCGGCTTCCGCGGCGTCGTGGTGACCGACGACCTCGAGATGCGCGCGGTGGCGGATCACGCCACGCCCGAGGCGCTCGCGGTCGAGAG
>CAYMQR010000663.1:0-2786 GCA_964392195.1 uncultured bacterium
GGCGACTTCAAGTTCACCAACAAGATCCGCGGCGGCGCGATCCCCATCGAGTTCCTGCCGGCGGTCGAGAAGGGCTTCAAGGGCTGCATGGACAAGGGCCGCCTGATCGGCTTCCCGGTGATCGGCGTTCACGTCGTGATCGAGGACGGCCAGGCGCACGCGGTCGACTCCTCGGAGATCGCGTTCGTGTCGGCGGCGCGTGGTGCGTTCCGCGAAGGTTTCGCCAAGGCGAAGCCGGTCGCCCTCGAGCCGATCATGAAGCTCGAGGTGCAGGGCCCGACCGAGTTCCAGGGCGCGATGCTCAAGACCGTCATGCAGCGCCGCGGCCAGATCCTCATGACCACCGACGAGGGCGACTTCTCCACCATCGAGGCCGAGGTGCCGCTCGCCGAGATGTTCGGCTACGCCACCGACCTGCGCTCCACCACGCAGGGCAAGGCCGAGTTCTCGATGGAGTTCTCGCGCTACCTGCCGGCTCCCAACGAGGTCCAGAAGGCCCTCAAGGAGAAGTACGGCACGCGCGTGAAGGACGAGGAGTAAGCCGGACGGGCCGAGCGATCACGTCCGGAAACGGCCAGCGCCGCGCGCCCCGCGCGGCATACTGGCCGGCGTGACGCTCGACCCGCTCACCTGCTACCGCGCGCTCACCGCGCGCGACACCCGCTTCGACGGCGTCTTCTTCGTCGCCGTATCGACGACCGGCATCTACTGCAGGCCGATCTGCACCGCGCGCACGCCGCGGCGCGATCGGTGCAGCTTCTTCCGCTCGCCCGCCGAGGCCGAGCGCGCCGGCTTCCGGGCCTGCTTCCGCTGCCGTCCCGAGCTCGCGCCCGGCACCACGCCGATCGAGTCGGTGCCACGGCTCGTCGCGCTGGCGGCGCGCCACATCGACGAGGGGTTCCTCAATGACGCGTCGGTCGACGACCTCGCGCGGCGGCTCGGCGTCACCGGGCGGCACCTGCGCCGCGCCATGGAAGCGCGCCTCGGCGTGACGCCGATCGAGCTCGCACAGACCCGCCGCCTCGCCCTCGCCAAGCAGCTCCTCCAGGACAGCGACGCCGGCTTGGCCGAGATCGCGTTCGCGAGCGGCTTCGGCAGCGTGCGGCGCTTCAACGCGCTCTTCCAGCAACGCTTCGGCCGCGCGCCGTCGTCGCTGCGCCGCGAGCACGCGGCCAACGCCGATCCCGCCGAGCCTGGCGCGCTCGCGTTGCGGCTCGGCTACCGGCCGCCGCTCGACTGGGACACGATGCTCGGGTTCCTCGCCGGGCGCGCCATACCGGGGGTCGAGCGAGTCGTCGACGGCGCCTACCAGCGGACGGTCGCCCTCGGCGCCGCATCCGGCGCGATCACGGTGCGCCGTGACGCCGCGCGCGACGCGCTGTGGGTCAGCGTATCGCCGGCGCTCGCCGGCTCGTTGATGACGATCGTGTCCCGGCTGCGCTCGCTCTTCGACCTCGACGCGAGCCCCGCGACGATCGCCGAGGCGCTCGGCGCCGACCCGTTGCTGCGCCCCTTGATCGAGCGGCGTCCCGGCCTGCGCGTCCCGGGCGCGTTCGATCCGTTCGAGGCCGCCTGCCGCGCGATCCTCGGCCAGCAGGTGACGGTGCGCGCCGCCACGACGCTGGCGGGCCGGCTCGTCGCCCGCTTCGGTACGCCGCTCGGAGTCGCTCCTGGCGGCGAGGCGTCGCCGTCCGCGCTCGCGAGCCTGTTCCCCTCACCCATCCGGCTCGCCGAGGCGCGTGTCGACGACATCGCCTCGCTCGGCATCGTCGGCACCCGTGCGCGAGCGCTCGTCGCGCTCGCGCGGAGCGTCGCCGACGGGTCGCTCGCGCTCGACAGGCACGCGCCGATCGACGAAGCGCTACGCGCGCTCGAGGAGCTGCCCGGCATCGGCTCGTGGACGGCGCACTACCTCGCGATGCGCGCGCTGCGCTGGCCCGACGCCTTCCCCGCCGCCGACATCGCCGTCCGCAAGGCCCTGGGCGGCGTCACCGCCCGCGAAGCCGAGAAGCGCTCCGAGGCGTGGCGCCCGTGGCGATCCTACGCGGTCCTGCACCTCTGGACCTCGCTGGGGGACGGATGAACCGGTGCTTCAATCCCCCTCGTCCCCGAGGCGGGGTAGCTCGATGCCGCGGGTCTCGGGGAGCGCCCAGACCCAGGTGGCGGTGGCGAGGGCGAGGACGAGCGGCACGCTCAGGCCCCCGCTCAGGCCGTTGCGCGTGACCGCCCAGCTCACGATCACCGGCGCGAGCACCTGGACCGAGCGCGCGAGGTTGTAGGTGGTCCCCATGGCGAGCCCGCGGACCTCGGTCGGGAAGAGCTCGGCGAGGAGCGCGCCGAAGCCCGCCGTGCAGCCCGACCCCAGCCCGAGCATCAGCATCGTCCCCCAGAAGAGCACCGGCGTGGCGGAGAGCGTCTCCCAGCGGAACGCGAGCAGCCCGATCGCCACCGCCGTGATCAGCGAGAAGATCGTGAACGTCGGCCGCCGCCCGATCCGGTCGGAGGTCTGACCGAAGAGCAACATGCCGGAGAGCTGACCGATCTGGGCCGTCAGCACCCACGCGAAGCTCTTCCCCACCCCCTGGTTCATCTCCTTCAGCAGGAAGCCCGGCAGCCACGTGTAGCAGGTCCAGTAGGTGCCGAGCTTGAAGACACCGAGCATCCACGCCGCCACCATCCGGCGACCGATCCGCGCGCGGCGCACCATGGCCCACGACACCCGCTCGGCGGCGGGCTCGTCGGGCAGGTGCATCGAGCGGCGCGCCGCGAGCGCCAGCAGCGCGGTC
>CAYMQR010000664.1:0-2782 GCA_964392195.1 uncultured bacterium
CGACGGAACCCGAAGCGACGAGGACACGTGATGAAGCGAGATCGTCAGCCTCCCCGGGGTCCCCGCCGCCGCGGCGCTGGCACGCCCGTGCGGCGCGCGCTCGCGCCCGGAGCCGTGGTGTTGATCGTCGCGGCCGTGGCTGGTGCGACGGGTGCGCACGCCGCCGAGCGCGCACCCCGCGTCACGCTCGCGACCGCACGCGCCACTGCCGAACCCGCGCGGGTTTCGCGCGAGCTCGCGGCGGCGCTCGCCGACCGCGCGCGCGCCAGCGTCGGTCCGCTGGTGCGCGTGGATCGCGCCGATCGGGTGCAGGTGTACGTGCGCGCGCGTGGTGGCGACGTGGATGCGCTGGCCCGCGTGCTCACCGCGCTCGGCGCGCGCGTGGAGCGCGTGGCGGCGCGTGCCGGGATGGTGCAGGCACGGGTGCCCGCGGCGCGGCTCGGCGAGGTCGCCGCGCTCGCCGAGGTCGAGAGCGTCGAGCCGCCCCGCTACGCGACGACGCGCATCGGCAGCGTCACCACCGCGGGCGACGCGATCGTCGGCGCCGAGGCGCTGCGCCGCCTCGGCTACGACGGACGTAACGCGCGGGTGGGCGTGATCTCCGACGGCGCCAACGCGCGCGCGATGTCGATCGCGAGCGGCGACCTGCCGGACGACGTGACGGTGCTGAGCGAGTGCGATCCCGAAGTGGCGCGCTCGACGTGCAACGAGGGCACCGCGATCCTCGAGATCGTCCACGACCTCGCTCCCGCCGCCGAGCTCGGCTTTTGCAGCGGGCTCACCACGCTCGACTTCATCGGCTGCGTCGACGACCTGCGCACGCGCTTCGGCGCGGACGTGATCGTCGACGACCTTGGCTTCTTCGGCGAGCCCTACTTCGAGGACGGTCCGGTCGCCGCCGCGGTGAAGGACGCCGTCGACGCTGGCGTGGTGTACGTGTCCTCGGCGGGGAACGAGGCGCTCGACCACTACGAGGCCGACTTCGCCGGCGTCGTCGATCACTTCGAGGACGACGCCGGCAACCCGCTCCCCGAGCACGACTTCGGCGCGGAGGCAGGGCAGGCGAGCGACACCACGCTCGACGTGGTCGTCCCCGTGGGCGGCACCTTCTCGGCCTTCCTCGAGTGGAACGATCCGTTCGGCGGCTCGGCCAACGACTACGACCTGATGCTCCTCGGCAGCGACGAGGAGCGGGTGCTGGTGTCGAGCACCAACCCCCAGACCGGCCGCTCGGATCCGTTCGAGGCCCTCGCGTTCTCGAACCCGATCGCGCGCAACGTCACCGTCAAGCTCGCGGTGGTGAAGCGCTCGGGCGAGGCGCGCCGCCTCGAGCTCTTCCTGGCCGGCGACGTCGCGTCGCACCAGTGGAACGTCGCCGACGGCAGCATCTTCGGCCATCCGGCGGTGAACGGCGTGCTCGCGGTGGGGGCGATAGCGGCGAGCGATCCGGGCAACGACGACATCGAGGCTTTCAGCTCGCGTGGGCCGGCGCGCGTCGACTTCCCGAGCCTCGAGTCGCGGCCCAAGCCGGACCTGGTGGGGATCGACGGCGTGCTGGTGACGGGCGCGGGCGGCTTCCCGAGCCCGTTCTACGGCACGTCGGCCTCGGCCCCGCACGTGGCCGGCGTGGCGGCGCTGCTCGTCGGCGGCGTCAACACCGCCACCGAGGTGACGGGGGCGCTGCGCGCGACCGGCGTCGACCTCGGCGACGACGGGTTCGACGCCAGCTACGGCTTCGGCCTGGTCGACGGGCTCGCCGCGGCCACGCGCCTCAACGTCGCACCCAACGCGGCCATCGAGTCGCCGTCGGCCGACGTCACGGTGACGGTGGGCGAGAGCCTCACGTTCGCGGGGAGCTGTAACGACCCCGAGGGGCTGGCCCCCTCGACGTTCCAGTGGAGCTTCGGAGGCGCCGGCCCCGACGACTCCACGGACGCGGCGCCGGGCGGGCTCTCGTTCGATCGCGTGGGCACCTACACGGTGAGCTTGCGCTGCACGGACGCCCTCGGCGCCACCGATCCGACTCCCGCCAAGCGGGTGGTGACGGTGGCCGAGCCCACGACCCACCATGGCGGCGGTGGCGGCTGCGCGGTGGGCGCCGCAGGCGCGAGTGCGGGCGCGGGCGGCGCGGCTACCGGCGCGCTCACCGTGGCGCTCGGCGCGCTGGGGCTCGCGTGGCGGCGCCGCGCCGCCGCGGGCGTGACGCGCGGATCGACGCCGCCGGCCGCCGGTTGAGCACGGCCGCGCGGCATCGCTGGCTGCGCGCCGCGGTCTCGCTCGCGGCGACCGCGGCGCTGCTCGCGTTCGTGGTGCGGCACGTCGGGCTCGCGCGGCTCGCCGACGCGCTCGGCGCGGCGGACCCGGCGTGGCTCGGGTTCGCGCTCGCGCTCAACGTCGGCATCCACGTCGTCGTGCCGGCCGAGAAGTGGCGGCGGCTGCTCGCTCGCCTCGACCACCGCCTCACGTTCGGCGAGGCGTCGCGGATCTGGCTCGGCTGCCAGCCGCTGCGGTTCACGCTGCCGATGAAGACCGGCGAGCTCTTCAAGGTGGTCTACCTGCAGGCGGTGCACCGCGTGCCGCCCGCGGTGGGGACCTGGGCGCTGGTGTTCGACAAGCTGAGCAACGTCGTGGCGCTGATGGCGTTCGGCGCCGCGGGGCTGCTGCGCGCGCCGCTCGGCTCTCGGGTGAGCCTGGTGATCGGGCTGCTGCTCCTGCCGATCCCGCTGCTGCTCGCCGGCGCGCTGCCCGGCGTGCTGCGCGAGCGGATCGCGCGCGTGCCCGG
>CAYMQR010000665.1:0-2780 GCA_964392195.1 uncultured bacterium
CGTAGATCGCCATCCCCAGGAACGCGAGCGGCTCCAGCGCCGAGAAGATCCCGCCTACCATGAGCCAGTACCGGGGCGTGCCGATCCAGTAGTAGTGGTGGCCGGTACCGAGCACGCCCGACAGGAACGTGAAGCCGACGATCACGTAGAGCCACTTCTCGACCAGCTCGCGATCCACGCCGGTGAGCTTGATCAACAGGTAGGCGAGGATGCCGCCCATGATCAGCTCCCACACGCCCTCCACCCACAGGTGGACCACCCACCATCGCCAGTAGCTGTCGACGGTCTGGTTGCGCGTTGGGATCATGCCCGGCAGGTAGAGCAGCGCGGCCATCAGGAGCCCGAAGAACAGCACCAGGCTGGTGGTGGTGAAGCGCTTCCCGTTCCACACCGTGAGCCCGATGTTGGCGATGAAGAGCAGCACGTCCACCACCACCAGGTAGTCGAGCGGGCGCGGGATCTCCAGGAACTTGCGCCCCTCCCACCACCCGAAGTGGTAGCCGACGATCGCCGTCACGCCGACGGCCACGAACGCCCCGAGCTGCACGTAGGCGAGCTTGGGCCACATCAGCTCGCGGCCCGACTCGTCCGGGATGATGAAGTACGCCGCGCCCATGAAGCCGCTCAGCAGCCACATCACCAGCAGGTTGGTGTGGACCGCGCGCGCGGCGTTGAAGGGGACGATCGCGTGCAGCCCGTCCAGGCCGGTGTGGGCGAACGCCATGATGAAGCCGTACACGAGCTGCAAGCCGAAGAGCAGCATGCTGGTGGCGAAGAACCACCAGGCGACCCGTTGCGATTGGAATTTCATCGACTCAGCCTTTCTGGGTGGAGAGGAAGCCGACCAGCTCGTCGATCTGCGCCTCGGTGAGGGGGAGCCGCGGCATCTTGGTGTCGGGCTTGACCCCCGGCGGGTCCGAAATCCACTTCTTGAGGTAGTCGGCCTGGAGTCGGTTCGCGACGCCGTCGAGCGCGGGCCCCACCTTTCCACCCGCGCCACCGAGCGAGTGACAGGCCACGCAGATCTGGTTGAAGACGACCGGACGACTGGCCATCGCCGCGCTGGCCACCGCGGGCGTCACGCCGACGGTGAGCTTGGGCTTGGCCGGGAAGCCGTTGAGATCGACGGTCCCCACCCACTTCAGGAACTCCACCAGCGCGTCGATCTCCGCCGGGGCGAAGTGATAGTTGGTCATCTTGCGCTGCCCGGGGAACATCTTCTCGGGGTCGGCGAGCTGCGCGCGGATGAAGGCTTCCCCCCGCCGCTCGTAGACCCGCGTCAGCTCGGGCGCGTAGTACGCCCCCTCGCCGAAGATCGTGTGGCAGCCCATGCAGTTCTTGGAATCCCAGAGGTGCTTTCCCTCGACGACCAGCGGGGTGAGCTGATCCGCGCGCGTCTGCGCGGGAATCCTGCGGAACGTGTCCACGGTGAGCCCGATGAAGGCGATCGCGCAGAGCCCCGTCCCCACGAGGAAGAAGGTGCGCGCTTGCGACTTGGTGAGCATCCGTGATCCTCGCTGAGTGGCGAGGCAGGCCCATCCCTCCTCGCGTGACCCAAGTTACGGGCGCGCGCGGAGATCGCCGATGAGATTTGTCAGTCGCGCGAGAAATCGCCGGCGGCGCGGCGCGCCGCGCGGGGCGCGAGCTCGCCGCGCGACTCGCGCAGCGCGACGAGGTCGCGGAGCGTGAAGCCGCGCGCGTCGCTCTCGACCACGCCCTCGCGCTTCCACGCGCCGAGGATCCGGATCACGGTCTCGGTGCGCGCCGACACGAGCTGCGCCAGTGACTGGCGCGAGATCGGCAGGTCGATGCGCGTGCCGCCGCCGCGCGGCGCGGGCACGCCGAAGCGCTCGGCGAGGTGGAGCAAGAGCGACGCGATGCGCGCCGGCACCTTCCCCGCCGAGAGGATCTCGATCTTGATGCGCAGCGCGCTGGTGTGCGCGAGCAGCGCCTGCTGGATCGCGCGCGCCACGCCGGGGCTCGCGGACGCGAGCAGCCGCAGCGCGGGGGCCGGCACCCACAGCACCTCGAGGTGCTTGGTGAAGGCGATCGCGTCCGCCGGATAGGGCGAGCCGTCGAGGGCGGCGGCGATGCCGACGCACTCGCCGGGACCGAAGAGCCCGAACACCGCGCGATCGCCGTCGGCGCGCGGCGCCGAGATCAGCACCAGCCCGTCCTGAACGAGCGCGAAGCCGGCGCCCGGCGAGCCCGCGCGCCACAGCCGCTCGCCCTCGGCGAGGCGGCGGAGGCTCGACTCGCGGGCGAGCTTGGCGGCGTCGTCGGCGCCCAGCATGCCGAAGCAAGCCGCGGCGCGCAGCCGCCGCACGCGCTCCTGGGCCGCGCTCGCCACCGGTGTGTCGTCGAGGTCGTCGGGGTCGGTCATCGGGGCTCGGGGCGCTCACCGCCGCTCGCGGGGGTCGAGGCGCGGCCGGCGCACACCATCATCGCCGAGGGCGAGCGTCAAGCGGAGGGCCGGTTTCCCGCCGCGCCTGGTAGGCTCTGCGGCGGAATCCCGCATGGCGAACCCCAGGCCCGGCGCCGGCGACGACACGGCGGACATCCCCGACCTCACCGATCAGGTGGCGCTGGTCGAGCACGTGGCGCCGGCGCCGCCGCGCCGAGTGCTCGCGGGCGAGAGCCACCGGACGCTCTTCGAGACCCGGCTGCACGCGCTCGGCGCCGACGTCCGCGAGAGCATGGCCGCGAAGGTCGAGGAGCCCGAGCTCTCGGCGCTGTGCTTCGACCCGGTGTCGCGGGTCATCCGCCGGCTCATGGACAAC
>CAYMQR010000666.1:0-2758 GCA_964392195.1 uncultured bacterium
CGCTCTGGAGGGCGCGCCTCCGGCGCGCCGCGACGGCCGGGAGGGGCACGCGCCGCGTGCCCGGCGATACGCGAATGCGCGGGCCCCGCCGATGCGGCGGATCTCTGTAAACCCGAGCGCCCGCCGGGCGTCAGATCGACTGGATGGTGAACCGGCGCGCGCGCGGTGAGCTGATCGTCACCTCGCCGACGCTCTTGCGGCCGCGGGTGAGCGCGACCGTCACGCGCTTCCCCTCGGCGCACGCGAGCACCCGCGCGTGCTTCCACAGGAACGCGAGCATCTCGTCCTCGGCGGCGTCGCGGGCGGTGCCGTGGGTGACCTTCGCCTTCACCTCGCCCATGAGATCGTCGCTCGCCTCGAAGCGGACCTCGGTGCCGTCGGCGAGGGTGATCTCGCTCCGCCCCGGCCCGGCGACCGTGAGGCGGAGCGAGGCGTCCGCGTCGGCGAGGGTCATGATGCCGGCGACCGGCTCGGTGAGCAGCGTGTCGCAGTAGCGATCGAGGGTGGGCAGCACCGAGCCCGCCTTGAGGAAGAGCGGGATGTGGCCGAGCGCCGCCTCGGTCTGGATGCGCTCGCCGCCGCCGCGGCGGTGGCCGGTCCAGAGCTCGACCCACTCGCCCGCCGGCAGGTAGAGCGCCCGGCTGGTCGCGCCGCGCTCGGTGACCGGCGCCACGAGCAGCTCCTCGCCGAACAGCATCTGGTCGTCGACGCCGCCCGCCACGGCGTCACCCGGATAGTGGAGGTGGAGGTGGCGGCAGATCGGCAGCCCGGTGCGCGTCGCCTCCGCGGCGTAGCGGTAGATGTGCGGGAAGAGCGCTGTGTGCAACCGCGCGTAGCGGCGGTAGTGGTCGAGGGTCTCGGCGTCCTTGTCGAAGGTCCAGTTGCGGTGGAGCTTCACGCCGTGGTGGGTGCGCATCACCGGCAGGAACGTGGTGAGCTCGGTCCAGCGCAGGAAGAGCTCCTTGTCGGACGGCGGGCACGTGAACGACTTGTAGCCGGCGAGATCGGTCGCGAAGTACGGCACGCCGGAGAGCCCCGCGTTGAGCGCGGCGGGGATCACCGCGGGCAGTCCGTCGAGGCGGTCGAAGCTCGTCGACTGGTCTCCCGACCACAGCACGGGCGCGAAGCGCTGGCTGCCCACGGTGCCGGAGCGCGAGAAGAACACGAAGTCGCCGTCGGGACGCGCCTCGTCCCAGAAGCTCCGGTTGGCCTCCTGCCAGAGCAGCGGGTAGCGGTTGTGCATCCGCCAGCCGTTCGAGCCGTCGTGGAAGCGCGCGTCCACCGGCGTGTATTCGCCGAAGTCCGCCATCCAGCCGTCCACGCCGAGCGCCACGGTGCGCGCGAAGATCGCGTGCAGGAACGGCTTGGCCTGCGGGTGGGTGAAGTCGATCTGGCCGTAGTGCTCGCCCATGAGCGCGAGCCGCCACGGCCGCCCCTTCTTGTCTTGCATGAACACGCCGAGGCGCCGCCCCTCCTCGTAGTCGTCCGTGCCCTCGAGCACGTACGGGAAGAAGTACGCGAGGAAGCGGTAGCCCGCGGCGTGGAGCTCGCCGGTCATCTTCTCGAAGTCCGGGTAGCGCTTGCGGTCGACCGTCATCTTGGTGGGGAAGATCCAGTACTGGCCGAACGGCAGGTCGCTGCCGTTCTGCCAGTCCTCGGTCCAGATCGCGGCGGACGGGATCTTCTCGCGGCGCAACAGCGCGGCGGTGGAGCGGACCCGCTCCGGGCCCATCACCGCGTCGTTCCAGGGCGCGAAGATCCACGGCTGCGGCAGGCGCGCGCGCCCGGTGTGGGCGGTCATGGTCTCGACCAGCGCCGCAGGCGTGTCGGCGAAGAAGAGCGTGAGCGTGAGCGAGGGGCCGAAGATCTTCACCGAGAGCGTGTCGGCGTCGGTGGCGCCGACGTCGAAGACCACGCGGTTCGATTCCTCCACCACCAGCCCCCAGCCGCGGCTGCTCAGGAAGAGCGACATCGGGCAGTAGGTGGAGTCGGGACCCGAGGGGAACGGGTTGCGCTTGAGCTTGGGCAGCGCCTTCGAGAGCGGCGCCGGCAGTGCCACGCTGCGCTCCTCGGCCCACACGCTCACCTTCTGGCCGCGCTGGTCGCAGGCGTTGAAGCGCTCGCCGAAGCCGAAGAAGCGCTCGCCCGGCTCGATCGCGAAGCTCACCTCGAGCGTCACGTCCTCGCCGGTGTGCGCCTTCCAGCCGAGCTCCGCCGTGCGCGGGCCGAGGGTGCGCGCGTGCGCCTCGAGCGGCACGCCGGCGCCGCCGAGGTCGGCGGTGTAGCCGTCACCGTGGAGGTCGCTGGAGAGGACGCCGTCGGCGGAGCGCGGCTCGGTCTCGCGGCCGGTGAACACGTACCACGCGACCACCCGCTGCGCGCGCTGGCCGCGCACCTTGGCCACCCGCGGCGCGCGCGCCAGCCGCAGCAACGTCGCGCCGTCCGGCGCTTGGATCGTGGGAGCGAGCGGATCGGCGCCGAAACGAATGCCGGACGCGGCCGGCGCGGTCTTCTTCGGGGGCATGTCGTCCTCGCGATGCAGGCGGAGATCGAACGCCCCGTTCTACCCGATCGCCCGCCGTGGGTTCGAGCGGGCGGCCGATCCAAGCCCCGGAGGGGCACGCGCCGCGTGCCCGGCGATACGCGCACACGCCGGCGTCGTCGGTGCGTGGTTCCCTGTTGGTCGGCGATCGATCGGCTGGAGGGCCGCGATCCTTCGCGGCCGTGAGCCCGCCGCTCGTGGCCGGGCCTGGGAGCG
>CAYMQR010000667.1:0-2756 GCA_964392195.1 uncultured bacterium
CGTCGAAGCGCTCGGTGAGCGTCGACTCCAGCCGGCTCGCGCCGCCCACCGCCACCGTCTCGACGTCGAGGTCGGCGCCGCGCGTGCGCACGCGCGTCGCGACCGGCGCGTAGTAGGGCGGCGTGGTCGGGTCGCCGTCCTCGTCGGTCGCGGTCGCGGTCGCGTTCCGGAAGATGCTGACCTGGTCGTAGGGCGCCCAGGTGGGCGACTGCACGCGGACCTCGAGGGTCACGCTGCCGTCCGCCGCGCCCACGGTGCGGCTCTTGCCGAAGTCGAGGCTCGCCGCCTCGCCGGTCGCGGTGTCGACGAGCCGCACGCTCACGAACGGCGCGTTGCTCATCACCACGCGCCCCGCTTGCACCGAGCCGGCGATCTCCTGCGCCTTCACCGCGCCCGGCGAGTCGGTGCTCGCCGCGACGAAGTTGCGCGGCGCGCCGACCGGCACCTTCCACTGGGTGTGCGTGTCCGAGTCGCCGGTGGCGGTGCTGACGATCCCGGCGTTGAGCAGGTTGGTCCAGTCGCCGAGGTTCTGGTCGAGGAAGCGCGTGATCGAGTCGGCGTCCGACTGGATCAGCACCTCGAGGGCGTCGAAGCGCGCGTCGAAGAAGTTGGTGCCGGGATCGCCGGGTAGCCGGAACTGCGCCGGCGGGTGCGCGGTCGTGAAGGTCGACGTGGAGAGCGTAGCGGTGTCGACGCCGAGCAGCTCGAACATGCCGATCGAGTCGTTGATGTGGTTGATCTGCACTACCTCGGGGTCCGGGTCACGATCCAGGATGTTGCCGCGGATGGTCGCGAAGATCTCGCCCGGCGTCATCGCGAAGGCGCCCTTGCTCGGGAAGTTGGCGCCGGGAGCGGCGTCGCGCCCCGCGCCCCAGTCGAGGGCGCCGCCGTCGATCCTGCTGGTCTCGATCGTGAGCGGCCACGAGTTGAAGTGGCCGTAGTCCGGCGACGTGATCTCCTCGCCGATCCCGCTCGAGAGCCAGCTCTCGACCCCCAGGCTCGCGATCGTCGGCGCGAAGTCGGTGAGGAAGTCGTGGTCGGTGGACACCGCGTGCTCGAGCCCCTCGGAGAGCAGCGTGCGCACCCGCTGCGGGATCGAGATGTTCGAGTCGAAGCTCGAGATGAGGTGCTGGTGGAAGTCGGCGGTGACGAAGCCGGTGGTGTCGACGACGCGGGTGAGCTTGGCGTTCACGCTCGCGGTGGCGCCGGCGCGCACCTCGATCACCTCGTCGTGGGTCGAGTACTCGGGGCCGCGCGAGACCACCACGCGGTAGCGCCCCGGCTCGAGGAGCACGTCGCCCGAGTCGCCGCTCGAGTCGACGTTGAAGACCCGCGTGAGCCCGTGCGGGATCTCGTCGCCGGTGGCGTCGCGGAACAGCCCGGCGCGGTTCGAGAGCAGCGGCAGGTTCTGCTTCTGGATCGCGGGCGGGCTCGGGTCCTTGCCGACCACGCTGATCTTGGCGGGGAGCGCGGTGCCGGTCGGGCCGTCGGCGACGTTCACGCGCAGGTGGCCGGTGGATGGCAAGGCCAGCTCGACCTCCGCGGTGGCGGTGTCGGTGACGTCGATCTCGTGCTGCGTCGGCGAGCCGCCGCCGTCCCACGGATAGCCGGTGGCGTCGACCTCCAGCACGTAGTGTTCGGCGGGCAGCGTCCCCGCGAACGTGCCATCCGCCGCGGTCTGGAACGAGCTCACGACGTTCCACTTCGCCTGGTCCGGGACGCCCCAGGTGGCGAGCGCCGCGACGCGCGCGCCGGCGAGCGGCTGCCCATCCACGGTCACCCGCCCGCGCACCGCGCCCATGCGCGCGCCGATGAGCGAGTGGAGGGTGCCCTGCACCGACGCGACGTCGCTGCCGCCGACCACGAAGTAGCGCACGAAGACCGCTGCCTCGCCGGGCGGGATCGCGGTCTGCGGGTCCTCGAGCCCGAGCAGCAGCTTCAGCACCCGGTTGCCGCCCAGCACGATGTGCAAGCCCGAGGCGCTCACGCTCGAGTTGCCGCCCAGCGGCGCGGGCGCGTAGCCGTAGCTCACACCGGCGCCCTCGTCGATGCCGGTGAAGGCGACGAAGTCGCTCTCGCCGCGCAGCGTGAGCTCGCCGGTGAGGTTGCCGCCGAAGCCGAGCCCCGGCACGAACGCCTCGAGCCGGCCCGAGCCGCTCAGCGAGTCGCCCACCGGCACGTGCAGCGTGGGCGGCTTGCGGCCCGAGGCGTCGTTCCTGATCGTGGTGCGGATCTCGACCACGTTCGAGCCCGGCGCGAGCGTGTATTCGGTGGCGATGCTGACCGGCAGGTCGTGGTCGTCGTAGGCCGCGGGCAGCTTCACCAGCCCGCCGCCGAGCTCGGCGACCTGCGACGAGAAGTTGAGCGAGTCGAGGAGGTCGTCGGTGCCGGTGACGCGGATGGTGGCGGGGCCGCCGTCGCTGCCATCGGCGACCACCTCGATGCCGGTCGGGTGGAGCGTCGACTCCAGGTTCACCATCAGCGCCAGCTCCTCGAACTGGTCGTTGCCCGGCTCGCCCGGCGCGCGCGCGAGGTCGGCGTCGAGGATCGTGCCGCCGTACTGGGAGACGCCGTGGATCGAGCGCTCGGCGTCGACGTCCTGGATGATGACGAGGATGCGGTCGTTGGCGAGCAGCCAGTCGCCGGTGCGCCCTTGCGCGCGGGTGCCGCCGATCAGGTCGGCCGCCGAGCCGTTGCGGCGCGCGACCGAGGCCTTCGGCGCCTGCGAGCCGCCACCCCCGCCGTTGCTGCACGAC
>CAYMQR010000668.1:0-2750 GCA_964392195.1 uncultured bacterium
ATCCCCATCGCCTCGCACAGGACGTTCATCGAGTTGGCGGTGAACATGCCCGAGCACGAGCCGCCCGACGGGCAGGCGTTGCACTCGATCTCCTTGAGCTCGTCGTCGCTGATCTGGCCGAGCGCACGCTTGCCGACCGCCTCGAAGGCGGTGTTGAGGTCGATCGCCGTGCCGTCCTTCAGGTGACCCGCGCGCATCGGTCCGCCCGAGCAGAAGACCGTGGGCACGTCCACGCGCAAGGCACCCATCACCATCCCGGGGACGATCTTGTCGCAGTTCGGGATGCACAAGAGCGCGTCGAGCTGGTGCGCGTTCATCATCGTCTCGATCGAGTCGGCGATGAGCTCGCGCGACGGCAGGCTGTAGTGCATGCCGCCGTGGCCCATGGCGATGCCGTCGTCCACACCGATGGTGTTGAACTCGAACGGCACGCCGCCGGCCTTGCGGATCTCGTCCTTCGCGATCCGCCCGTACTCCTGCAGGTAGAAGTGGCCGGGGATGATGTCGACGTGGCTGTTGGCGATGCCGATGAACGGCTTGTCGAAGTCCGCGTCCGTGAGGCCGGTCGCGCGCAGCAGGCTGCGGTGCGGGGCCTTCTCGAAACCCTTTTTGATGATGTCGCTTCGCATGCCGTGACTATAGCGTCCGTCGCGCGAAGTCGCCCCGTGCCGGCGGCCGAGCGCGCCGGGTTGATCGAGCCCGCGCCGCGCCCCATAGTCGTCCCGCCGCCACCAGGCCCGGCACGACCCGCTCCGACCCGGCCCGACGAGGACACCCGGCATGCCCGCGACCCAGCCGCTCCGCGACGCCGCCCCCACCGAGGAAGCCCCCCGGCCGCCGCGACCCACGCGCATGGTGTCGTCGCGGCTGGCGCGCACCCAGTGGCTGCCGCCCGCCCTCGCCCGGCGCATCTTCGGGGCGCCGCTCGCGCCCACCGCCGCCGAGTGGTCCGCCCTCGAGGCCGCGCTCATGCGCGGGGACCCCGCGATGGACGGGCTGGTCGCGTGGATGTTCGAGGAGCGCCCGCGCGAGCGGAAGGCCCAGTTCGAGCGCGCGCTGGCCCACGGCATCGGCGCGGTCGCGCGCGCGCCCGAGCCGCTCGGGCGCTTCTTCGCGGTCGTCGAGAGCGACCCGCCTTGGCTCGATCGCGAGCTCGTCGCCGCGGGGATCCGCGCCAGCCGGCTCGCCGGCGACGCGGGCTTCTTCGTGCTCCGCGACCTCGCGTTGATGGGCGGCTACTCGTACTTCAACAGCATGAACCAGACGCTGGCGCTGGCCGGCGCGCTCACCAAGGACACGGCGCTCAGGATCGGCGAAACGGGCAAGTGGCTCACCGACGTGACCGAGGAGGGTGGGCTCGAGCGCTTCGGCCCGGGCTACGTCAGCACGCTCCGCGTGCGCCTCATCCACTCACTCATCCGCCGCAACCTGCTGCGCCGGCCCGAGTGGGATTCCGCGCGCTGGGGCGTGCCGATCAACCAGGTCGACATGCTCGCGACCTACCTCGCGTTCGGCCCGGTCTCGCTGCTCGGCGTGCGGCTCTTCGGCGTGCCGGTGGGACGCAAGGACGCCGCCGCGGCGATGCACCTGTGGCGCTACGTCGGCTTCCTCTCGGGGGTCGACGAGCCGCTGCTCGCGATCACCGAGGGCGACGGGCTCAGGAAGCTCTACCACACGTTCCTCACCCACCGCTGGCCCGACGACACCGCGCGCAAGCTCGGCACCGCGCTGCGCGACGAGCCGCTCGCCCGCCACGTGCCCGGCTTCGAGGAGCGCCCGCGGCGCGCCGCGTGGCGGCGCCGCTTCGCCTACCACCAGCACCTGAGCAACACCGCGCTGATCCTCGGCCCGCTGCGCCGCCGCCAGCTCGGTCTACCCGTCCTCACCCTGCCCTGGTACCCGCTCGCGAGCGCGCCGATCCGCTTCGCCAAGACCTCCTACCAGCAGCTCCGTGGGGGTGCCGCCCTCGAGCGCTACCTCGTCGAGAACCGCCGCCGCCAGGTCGCCCTCCTCGACAGCTACTTCGCGAAGCGCGAGCACGACCTGCTGCGCCCCGGCGCGACCCATCCCGCCCACGTAGCGTGAGCGGCGCCGTCCGGGCGGGGCGGGGGGCTGGAACAGCCCCCCGTATCACTCGCGCTGCAGTCCCCGCTTGCGGATCCACCACGCGAGGAAGAGCCCGCTCGGCACCGTGACCGGCGCGGCGAGCCACACGCTCGCCGCGCCGAGCCAGAAGAGCGCACGATCGAGGGCGGGCGCGGGCGCTCGTGGCGGGAGCCTCGGCTCGAAGTCCGGTCCCGAGTAGAGGTACGGGTGGTCGCGGAAGCGCTCTTGCATCGCTGCGATCCACCCGCGCAGCCGCCCCAGCGTGGGATGGGCGCGGAGCGCCTCGAGCGACGGCCCGGGGATGCTCGCGCACATCTGCACGATGCCGAAGAGCTGGAGATCGGCCGTGTCCGGCGCGGCACCGCCCAGGAAGGGCTGGCCGGGCGGGAGGCGATCCTGGAAATACGCGAGCTCGCTAGCCACCTGCGCGAGGGTCGGCCGCGGGCGCGCGTGGCTGCCGAGCATGATGAGCACGAAGAAGTAGAGCACCGAATACGCGCGCGCCACCTGGTTCCAGCGCCGCCGGACGCGGCTCGGGTGCTCGTCATGCACCAGGCTGAAGCGGTACCAGAACCGCCACGGCCGGTACACCCGCTGCATCGCGGCGGTCCGGAACACGGTCTGGAGCGCGGCGCGATCGGCGG
>CAYMQR010000669.1:0-2748 GCA_964392195.1 uncultured bacterium
TGGCGGTCCGGAGCGAGCCATCCCGGCGCGCCGGAGGCGCGCCCTCCAGAACGGCTCGGACAGGGATCGACGTGGGTGACGGCGCGCGGCTCTCCGACGCCCCGGAGGGTCGCGCGCCGCGCGACCGCCGATACGCGCCGGCGTGCGCGTCGCCGATGCCATTCGTTCCCGGTACGCCCCGCGCGCCCGGCCTCACACCCGGCGCGCGTAGATCAGGCGGTCGTCGCCGGGCGAGTAGAAGTCGCGGACGCGCGCCTCGAGCGTCATCCCGGCGCGGTCGTAGAACTCCCGGGTCCTGGCGTATTCGGCGCGCGACGAGGTCTCGATCAGGAGCAGCCGCCCGCCCGCGGCGCGCATCGCGTCGAGCACCGCGTCGACCAGCAGCGAGCCGACGCCGCCGCCCTGGAAGGTCGGGTCGACGGCGATCCAGTAGAGGTCGTAGGTGCCGGTCGTGAGCGGCGTGGTGCCGAAGCACACGTAGCCGACCACGCGCCGCTCGGCGGCCGCCTCCGCCACCACGAAGCGGTACGGATCGGGGTCGTCGGGCTTCGCGAAGCTCTCGTCGATCAGCGAGAGCGCGACCCGCACCTCCTCGTCGGTGAAGACGCCGGTGCGCTCGAGGATGACGCGGATCGGGTCGCGGTCAGCCGACGAAAGCGGTCGCGTCTCGACGCCAGCGCTCGCGCGCGGACGCGACGATCCGGTAGATGAGCTCATCGTAGTCCCAGCCGTGATGGCGAGCGGAGCGGGCGTAGCCGGCGTCGGGGTCGAGGTCCGGGTTGGGGTTGCACTCGAGGATGCGGACCTCGTTCTCCGGCGTGAGCCTGAGGTCGATCCGGCCGTAGTCGCGCAGCCCCACAGCGCGGTACGCCGCGAGCGCCACCTCGCGGACCCGCGCGGCGACGTCCTCGGGGATGGGCGCCGGGCAGATCACGCTGGTGCCCTTGTACTCGACGCTGTCGGGCTGCCACTTGCCGTTGTAGGTCACGATCGGCGGGTACCCGGGCGGGAGCTGGTAGTCGATCATCGAGAGCGGCAGCGTGACCGCGCCGTCGCCCTCGCCGTAGACCGCGACGTTGAGCTCGGGTCCGGACACGAACTCCTCGACCAGCATGTCGCCTTCGATCTTCGTCATGAGCGCGCGGGCGCGCTCGTACGCCGCCTCGGGCGTGGACACCACCGAGCCGGTGTCGATGCCGACGCTGCCGTCGTCGCAGCCCGGCTTCACGATGCACGGGTAGCGCAGGCCCGCGAGCAGCGCGAGCGCGCGCGGCCCGTCGAAGGACGGCGCGATCGCGCAGCCGCGCGCGTTCGGCAGCCCGAGGCCGTCGAGGACGACCTTGGTGAGCGGCTTGCGCTGGCAGAGCCCGAGGGTGAACGCGCTCGCGCCGGTGTACGGCACGCGGGCGTGGTCGAACATCCACGCCGCGGCGGCCTCGAGCACCGCCCGCCCGCGCAGCGACTCGACCAGGTTGAACACGCCCTGCGGCCGCACCTCGTCGAGGACACGCAGGATGGAGGGCGCGTCCTCGACCGAGCGCGTGAGCACGTCGACGCCCTTGCGCGCGAGGGCGTTGGGGATCGCGTGGACGGACTCCATCACCGCCCGGATGGCCTCGGGGTCGGGGCCGAGGGAGCGCTCGACGTCGACCGAATAGAGAACCAGGAGGGGCCCGTCGGGGTTCTGGAACGTCATCGTGTCGTTTCCGTGCCGCGTCGTGAGCGTGACGCGCGATTGTACGTGCGTCGCGGGTCGATGCAACACTTCGCGCGGCGATCCGGGCGCGATTTTCCGGCCGCGTCCTCGGCGTACTCCTCATGACCATCGGCCTCGACGTCCGCATCCTCCAGGAGTCCGGCGCCGCGCGCGGCATCGCCACCTACATCCGCGGGCTCCTCGACGGGTTCGAGCGCGCCGGGCTCGCCGATCGCGTGACGCGGTTCCGCTATCCGTCGCCGGAGCCGCGCGGGGTGGTGCCGCCCGAGCGGAGTCCGGCGGCGATCGTCCACCGCCGGTGGCGCGAGGAGCGGCTGCTCTCGGATGTCTCCAACCAGGTCGCGCTGCCGTGGGAGGTGGGGCGCTCGGGAGTGTCGCTCTTCCATGCGCCGTCGCCCTACGACCTCGCGTGGTGGTACCCGGTGCCGCTGGTGGTGACGATCCACGACATGGCGCCGCTCTCGAACCCGCAGGGCGTCGTGCGCACCGGTCTCGAGCACCGCTTCCTCTACCGCTTCGCGCGCCGCGCGCGGCGCGTGATCGCCGTGAGCGAGTTCGCGCGCGGCGAGATCCTCCGCCACCTGCCGTTTCCACCCGAGCACGTGGTGGTGGTGCCGGAGGCCGCGCAGCCGGGGCTGGCGGCGCCGCCACCGGCGCGCGTCGCGCAGGCCGCCGGCGCGCTGGGGATCGTGGGGCCGTACTTCCTGCACGTCGGCGGCTACGATCGCGTCGAGCCGCGGAAGGACGTCGGCACGTTGCTCGCCGCGTTCGCCGAGGTCAGGCGGCGCGGCTGCGACGCGACGCTGGTGCTCGCCGGCGGCGGCGGGGCCGGCATCCCGGCGCTAGTGGAAGCGCTCGAGCGCCACGGAGTGGCCGAGCGCGTGGTGCTCACCGGCTACGTACCGACGGCCGACCTGGCGGCGCTCTACGCCGGCGCGGCCGCGTTCGTGTTCCCGAGCACCTACGAGGGCTTCGGGCTGCCGGTGCTCGAGGCGATGACGTGCGGCGCGCCGTGCCTGATCGCGCGCGCC
>CAYMQR010000670.1:0-2733 GCA_964392195.1 uncultured bacterium
ATGGCGCACAGCCTCGGGCTGCGGGTGGTGGCGGAGGGAGTCGAGACCATCGAGCAGGCGCGGGTGCTGCGCCGGCTGCGCTGCGACGAGATCCAGGGCTACCTGTTCAGCCGCCCGGTGCCCGCCGACAGGGTCGGCGAGCTGCTCGAGCGCACCCTCGAGCTCGAGGAGATCGAGACGCGGCCCGTCGGCGGCCTCGGCACCGAGCTGCGCATGTGACGGTCGGGAGGGGCGCGCGCCGCGCGCCCGCCGGTACCCGCCGGCGTGCGCGGCACCGAGCCCGTCGTCTCCTGAACGAGGCGGTTCGATCGCGGCGGGCGCGTGAAGCCTGGCCCTCACTCCGGCAGGACGATCTTCGGCTTCTCGGGGTGGCGGCGGTAGAGGATCACCGTGTGGCCGACGAGCCCGCACAGCTCGGAGGCGGTCTCGGTGGCGAGCAGCTCCGCCATGGTGCGCTTGTCCTCGGGCTCGAGGAGGCGGACCTTGATGAGCTCGTGATCGGTGAGGGCGATCCCCACCGCGCCGATCACGCCCGCCGTGACGCCGGCCTGGCCGACGTGGGTCACGGGGCGCAGCGGGTGGGCGAGCCCGCGCAGGTACTTGCGTTGCTTGCTGGTGAGCATCGGTGTCGTCGCTTTCGTGAAGTGGCGCGAGCGTAGTCGATCGCCGCCGGATCGGGCAGGCGCGCGGCGGCGCGGCGCGAGGACGCGGCGCGCCTTGACCACCGGGCGGGCCCCGTGAGAGTGTCGCGCGCCCTCACGTCAGGGATCGCTCACCAGCGCGCGAATGAGCCTCGCTCGAGCCCAAGCCACCGCACGTCGCCGCCCGCGCCGTGCTCCCGTGGTGCTCGGCGTGCTGCTGGGGCTCGCCGCCGCGTCCGCCGCGCGCGCGCAGACCGGGCTGGTCCTCGACGAGACCGGCGCCAGCGCGCGCAGCGGCGCCATGGGGCAGGCCTTCACCGGCATCGCCGACGACTCGGCCGCCGCGTACTACAACCCCGCCGGGCTCGCCATGGGCGCGGCGAAGGAGACGATCCTCGGCTTCCGCTACATGGAGGCCGACACGTTCATCGACTTCGTCGGCCCGCCGCCGCCGTCACCGTATCCGCCGCCACCCGCCGATCCCACCGACCCGGGGGTGCGGCCGGTGCTCGTCACCACCGACACCGAGTGGAACCCGCCGATCACCACCGGTTTGGTGGTCGGGGTGTCGGGGCACTTCGCGCCGCCGAGCCTGGTCGAGGACTTCCCGTGGCTCGATCGCCTGCACTACGGCGTGATCCTGAACCTCGGCATCTCCTCGCAGAACACCTTCCACACCTACGAGGACTACAGCCAGCCGTATTTCTTCCGCTACGACACGCGGCCCGACCTGCTGTCGGCGGTCGCGACGATCGCCTACCGGCCATGGGACTGGATCTCGTTCGGTGGGGGCGTGATCCCGAACGTCAACGCCTACCAGTCGAACTACGCGAAGATCCGCCTCAACGCGCCGCCCGACGACCCCACCAAGGGCTTCGACATCGCCATCAAGGTCCACTCGGTGATGGAGTTCTCGCCGGTCGGCGGGATCATGGTGCGGATCCCGGTGCCGGACATGCCCGAGGACTTCCTGCAGCTCGGGTTCAGCTACCGCGGCCAGATCGGGAACTTCTTCGGCACCGGTCCCTCGTACACGATCCTCGGCGAGGGCACCCCGGACGGCGGCTTCGACCCGCAGACCGAGCTGCCGGTCGGGCTGATCGTGAACTACGCGGGCTTCGCGCCGGCGCAGTGGAGTTGGGGCGTCGGGCTCCGGCCCAACGAGCGCCTCACGCTCGGGGCCGACCTCGTCTACAAGGAGTTCTACGCCTTCAAGGTCTTCATCCACCGCAAGCCCAACCCGGAGTTCGAGAACACGCTCGTGCCGCGCTTCGGCGTCGAATACGAGATGCCGGTCGCGAGCGAGTGGCCGGTGCTCGACCTCCTCGAGCGCATCGACTGGCGCGTCGGCTACTACTACGAGCCGACGCCCAACCCATCGCTCAACGGCGTGCAGAACATCCTCGACTGCAACCAGCACGTCGCCTCGGGTGGCGTGGGGCTCAACTTCGCGCCGATCGCGGAGGAGGCGCGGCTGCGGGTCGATCTCTACGGCCAGTTCCACCAGCTCGTCGACCGCTTCACGATGAACGAGGGCGACCTGCGGCGTGGCCCCTACACCGCGGGCGGGAGCGTGTTCGCCCTCGGCCTCGAAGTGCGGGTGGACTGGTGAGCCGGCGCGACACCTCGGCGAGCGTCGCGCGGCGCGCGCGCCGGATCGCGCTCGCGATCGTCCTGGCGTGTGTCGCGACGGCGGCCACCGCGCCCGCCCAGACCGGCCTCTACTTCGACGAATACGGCGGCGACGCGCGCAGCGCCGCCATGGGCCAGGCGTTCACCGGGCTCGCGGACACCGCGGCCGCCGCTTACTACAACCCCGGCGGCGTCGGCTTCGCGCCCGCGCAGACCTCGCTCGGCTTCCGCTACACGAACCCCGAGCTGCGCATCCAGTTCCGCGGCGAGCCACCCGAGGACGTCTCGACCGACGCCCCGTCCACCCAGGGCATGGTCATCAGCGTGCTCTCGGACCTCGACCACCCCGGACTCAACAAGCGCTTCCCGTGGCTCGAGCCGCTCGCTCTCGGCGTCGAGGTGTTCCTGCCGCTACCGCAGGTGAACAGCTTCCAGACCTTCACGAGCCCGGCGCAGGCCT
>CAYMQR010000671.1:0-2729 GCA_964392195.1 uncultured bacterium
GTAGGGGGCGCCCACGAACGGCAGCAGCACCTGGCCGCCGTGGGTGTGACCGCTCAACATCAGGTCGACGCGTGAGCCCCACTCGGCGTCGGCCGAGTCCGGGTTGTGGGCGAGCACGATGCGCGGCTCGTTAGGCGGCACGCCGCGCAGCAGTCGATCGACGTCGACGTGGTCCTCCCACAGGTCCCCGGTGCCGGCGAGCCACAGCCGGCCGTCGTCGCGCTCGATGGCGATCCGCGAGTGGACCCGCGAGATCCCGTGCTCGGCGAGCAGCGCGCGAGCGTGATCCGCGCCCACGTAGTGGTCGTGGTTGCCGAGCACCGCGTGGACGCCGAGCGGGGCGCGCAGCCGGGCGAGCGCCGGGACCACCCACTCGAGCGCCGCGTTCGACGCCTCGCCGTGGACGTAGTCCCCGGTCAGCGCGACGAGGTCGCACGGGATCGCCGCCGCCTTCGCGAGCACCGCCTCCACGAGCCCGCGGCCCATCCACGGCCCGTGGTGGAGGTCCGACAGCTGCAGGATGCGTAGCCCGTCGAGCGAGCGGGGGAGGTCGGCGATCGCGACGCGGAAGCGCTCGACCCGGAAGGTGAGCCGCTCGATCACGAACGAATACGCCGATAGCGCGCCTAGCGCGAGCCCGCCGCTCACGCCGAGGAAGCGCCGCCGGCTGAGCACGGCCGGGCTCGAGGCGGTCGTGCTCATGCGAGGAGCGCCACGTCGCCACGCGCGGCGGCGCGTGGCGCGGGGCAGGGAGCGCCGGCCGGGATCAGCGCGACCGCGGCCTCGTCACGGTTCTCGAGGGCGTCGACGAGCTCGCCGAGGGTGTCGCACATGGAGAGGCCGTCCTCGCCGCCCGGCCGGGCAGACCGTTCCGCAGGATCGCGGAGACGTGTGCAGGTTCCGTGGATACGCCGCGCGCCGGCGCGGACGGCCGCCAGCGTATGCCGAAGCGCCGGACGGTGCGCAGCGCGCGGTACCGCCGGTCTGCTAATCTCGGCGCCGCCATGGAGCCTGGAACCTCGGACGCCGCCCGGCCGCGAGTGCTGCTCGTCGATGACGAGCCCGAGGCGTTGCGCACGCTGACCGCGCTGCTCCGGCGCGACTACGAGATCGTCACCGCGCCCAACGCGCTCGCGGCGATGCAGGAGCTGAGCCGCGTGGCGTGCTCGGCGGTGATCAGCGACGAGCGAATGCCGGGGATGTCGGGAACGCGCTTCCTGGGCTACGTGCGGCGCACCTATCCCGACACCGCGCGTCTCATCCTCACCGCGTACAGCGACTCCGACACGCTGCTGCGCGCGATCAACGAGGGCGAGGTCGAGCGCTTCCTGCTCAAGCCGGTGCAGCCGGTGCTGCTGCGGCAGGCGATCGCCGAGCTCTTGACCCGCCACTCGCAGGGCGTCGCGGACCGCCAGCGCTCGACGCAGCTGGTCCGCCGCAACGCCGAGCTCGAGGCGCGCGTCCGCGAGCTCGACGATCAGCGGCGCCGGGTCGAGCTGGCCGAGGGGCTGGCGCTCGCGGGGCAGGTCGGCGTCGGGCTCGCGCGGGACTTCATGGCGCGCCTCGACCCGGGCGCCGAACCCGCGCCCGGTTCGCCCGACGATCCGCTCGCCAGCGCCGCACGTCAGCTCGACGCGCTGGCCGGCGAGCTCGTCGAGCTCGAGCACGGCGGCAAGCCGACCTACTCGCTCGCGCCGGTCCGGCTCGACCTGTGGGTGCGCGACTTCGTGCGCGCCATGGGCGGCGAGCAGCCGCTCCACGAGCGCCACGTGAACGTCGAGGTCGACGGCGAGGTGTGGTGCCTCCTCGACCCGCCGCGCTTCGGGCGCCTCGCCACGGGCCTGGTCGAGAACGCCATCGACGCCACCCGCGCCGGCGACGCGATCACGTTCCGCGTCGGCCCGATGGGACCGAGCGCCACGTTCGAGGTGGCGAACACCGGGATCGCGCTGCGCCCCGAGCTGCGCCAGCGGGTCTTCGAGCCGTTCTTCACGACGCGGCCGCAGCGCGCCGGGCTCGGGTTGCACGTGTGCAAGCTGATCGCCGAGGCCCACGGCGGCACGATCGAGTGCGACACCATCCCCGACCGGGAGACCCGGTTCCGGGTGAAGCTGCCGCGCCTCGAGCGCTGAGGCGCGGGGTCCGCCGTGCGGACCGCCGGGGGATGGAACCCCCGGCGCTACGAGGATCGCCGACGCCTCAGGCCGCGGTCTTGGCGACCACCTCGACGAGGTCGGCCATGATCGCGCGCATGTCGTAGTCCTTGGGCGTGTAGACGCGCGCCACGCCGAGCTCGGCCAGCTCGCGCTGGTCGGCCTCGGGGATGATGCCGCCCACGACCACCGGCGCGTCGACGCCGAGCTCGCGCAGCCGCTTCAGGACCTCGGCGACCAGCGTGCGGTGCGAGCCGGACAGGATCGAGAGCCCCACCAGGTTCACGTCCTCCTGGAGCGCGGCGTTGGCGATCTGCTGCGGCGTGAGGCGGATGCCCTCGTAGATCACCTCGAAGCCGGCGTCGCGCGCGCGCACCGCGATCTGCTCGGCGCCGTTCGAGTGGCCGTCGAGCCCGGGCTTGCCGACCAGGAGCCGCGGCGGGCGGCCGAGCCGCCCGGCGAGGGCCTTGACCTTGCCGCGCACGGTCTCGAGCCCGGCGTCGGCGCCGGTGCGGGCCTCGGCGGTGACGCCGGTCGGCGCGCGGTACTCGCCGTAGAGATCGCGCACCACGCCGC
>CAYMQR010000672.1:0-2729 GCA_964392195.1 uncultured bacterium
CGCCGTTCGATCCCGCTCGCGGGAGGGCTGACGCCCTCCCCTACACTCCCACGCGGCGTCCGGCGGGGCACGCGCCGCGTGCCCGGCGATACGGCGAGACGCCTCGCGGCGCCGGTCGCTCCGATCGCTGCACGGGCCCTTCGGTCAGGCCCGCCCCGACTGGTACGATGGCGTGTTTGCCATCGCCGTCCGCCCCTTCGCCTCCGGAGATCGACCTCGTGCGCCGCCGACTCCTCGCCATCGCGTCCGTCCTCGCCGCGTTCACCCTCGCGTCCCGCGCCGCCCTCGCGCAGGAGCTGCCGCCCGAGATCCGGGTCGGACCGTTCCTCCAGCAGGCCACGCCGACCAGCATCTGGATCGTGTGGGAGACCACGTTCGGCGACGAGAGCCGCGTCGACTACGGCCCGCTCGAGAGCCTGGGCAGCGTCGCTTACGGGTTCCCCGGTCCGGGTCAGGACGCGTCGCGCATCCACCAGACCCAGCTCACCGGCCTCGCCCCCGACACGACCTACTTCTACCGGGTGACCACCGGCGCCGCGGTGAGCGCCGTCGAGCACTTCCGCACGCCGCCGCTCGCCAGCGCCGAGAAGCCGTTCCGCTTCGTCGCCTACTCCGACAACCAGCGCGATGACGGCAACCCCACCCAGCACGGCCAGACCGTCCGCGACGGCGTGATCCGCTACGTCGGCGACAACTACGGCCCCGACCTCTCGGACGAGCTCGCCTTCGTCCTCAACGCCGGCGACCTCGTCGACGATGGCTGGGTCTACTCGGACTGGAAGGGCGACTACTTCGACGAGGCCCAGCCGCTCATCTCGCGCATCCCGAGCTACCCGGTGCTCGGCAACCACGAGGGCGCGAGCCCGTTCTTCTTCCAGTACTTCCGCCTGCCCGAGAACGGCACGCCCGGCTTCCTCGAGCACTGGTGGTACACGGACTACGGCAACGTCCGCGTCATCGGCCTCGACTCGAACGACTTCTTCCGCTGGATCCCCGCGCAGGAGACGTGGCTGCAGGGCGTGCTCGACCAGGCGTGCGCCGACCCCTACATCGACTTCGTGTTCGCCGAGATGCACCACCCGTTCAAGTCGGAGCTGTGGCTGCCGGGAGAGGTCGACTTCACCGGCCGCGTCATCCAGCGGATGGAGCGCTTCTCGACCGACTGCAAGAAGCCGTCGATCCACTTCTTCGGCCACACCCACGCGTACTCGCGCGGCCAGAGCCGCGACCACCGCCACCTGTGGGTGAACGTCGCCTCGGCCGAGGGCAACATCGACTATTGGGGCGAGGAGCCGAACGCCGACTACCCCGAGTTCCAGCGCTCGTTCCCCGAGTGGGGCTTCGCGCTCGTCGAGGTGGAGGCGGGCGACGACCCCAGCTTCACGCTCAAGCGCATCAGCCGCGGCAACGAGATCGTGCCGCGCGACAACGAGCTGCGCGACCAGATCACCATCCGCCTCCACGAGCAGCGCCCGACCACGCCGGTGGCGGTGAGCCCGCTCGACGTCGACGCGCCGGTCGCGCCCGAGTCGGTGGTGTTCTCGGCCACGCCCTTCCACGACCCCGAGGGCCAGTCGCTCCTCGAGAGCCACTTCCAGGTGAGCGCGGACCCCGGCGACTTCTCGGTGCCGGTCACGGAGCGCTGGCTGCGCGTGGAGAACTGGTACGCGCCGCCGGGCGCGAGCGGCCGCGACACCGGCTACTACAGCGTCAACACGGTCACTGACCCCGACGTCACCCACGCCGAGCTCACCGACCTGCCGCCCGAGCGCGAGCTCTACTGGCGGGTCCGCTACCGCGACGACGGGCTGACGTGGAGCGCGTGGTCGGCGCCCGCGACGTTCCGCACCGGGCCCTCGGTGCTCGGCTCGAACCGGCTCCGCAACCCGGGCGCCGAGGGCGGCACCGACGGCTGGCTCGCGCTGCTGCCGCCGCTCGAGTCGCTCGCGAGCGGCGAGTGCGGGGCGGCGGCCGCGCCCCACGACGGCGCGCGCTTCTTCGCGGTGGGCGGCGTGTGCGCGGGCGAGGTGCTGGTGGGCCGCGCGCTCCAGCTCGTCGACGTGTCGAGCTACGCGGCGGCGATCGACGCGGGCGCGGTGTCGGTGTCGTTCGGCGGCTGGCTGCGCGACCAGGCCGGCGACGACGACAAGCCCGACATCTGGCTCACGTTCCGTCCCACCCTCGGCAAGGAGCTCGGCCGCACCGCGAAGTACTGGGCGCGCAGCGCGGCGTGGACGCACCGCGGCGACGTGGTGCCGGTGCCGCCCGGGACGCGCGCGGTCGAGATGACGCTGTGGGGGACGAGGCTCGAGGGCATCGACAACGACTCGTACTTCGACGACCTCCACCTCGCGGTGGGGAACCTCGCGTGCCCCAGCGACCTCGACGGCGACGGCACCGTGGGGGAGAGCGACAGCGCGATCGCGTCGGCGAGCTTCGGCGCGTGCGCGGCGGGCGCCGCGTGCCCGGGTGACCGCAACGGCGACGGCGTGGTCGCCGCGGACGACCTCACCGCGATCGCGTCCGCCTACGGCCCATGTAGCTGACGCGGCCGCGGCTATTTCCCGGCGCGCGACGGCGCGAGCCCGCCGGGATTCGCTCGGGTCGTACAATCGGTCCCGATCCCGGTGCGTCGCGCGGCCGCGAGGGACCGCGGCCCTCCACGGGGTGGCGTCGGAGGGGCACGCGCCGCGTGCCCGGCGATACGGTGCGATCGACGCGTCTCCGCG
>CAYMQR010000673.1:0-1537 GCA_964392195.1 uncultured bacterium
CGGTCCGCATGTCCGGTCGTGCTCTCACCCAGATCCCGAAAGCGCCTGCTCGAAGTCCGCCAGCAGATCCCTCCAATCCTCGATCCCCACCGAGATCCGCACCAGCGAGTCGGTGACGCCGGCGCGCTTCTTCTCGCGCGCCGACATCTCGGAGTGGGTGGTGGTGGCCGGGTGGCAGGCGAGCGTCTCGACGCCGCCCAGGCTCACCGCGTTGTGCGCGATGGTCAGCCGGCGCAGGAAGTCGAACGCCTCCGCCTTGCCGCCCTCGAGCTCGAACGAGAAGAGCCCACCGGGGAAGCGGCACTGCGCGTCGCGGATCCGGATCTGCTCACGGTCGGTGAAGAGCGACGGGTAGTGCATGCGCCGGATGCGCGGGTGGTGAGCGAGCGCCTCGGCGATCCGCTGGGCGCTCTTGCTCTGCTTGTTCATGCGCAGGTCGACGGTGGGCAGGCGGCTGTCGAGCATCCAGCACTCGTCGGGCTGGAGGATGTTGCCGACGATCGCGCGTAGCCCGCGCAGGTGCTCGGTGAGCGACGGGTCGCGAGCGAGCACCACGCCGCCCAGCATGTCGCTGTTGCCGGCCAGGTACTTGGTCGCCGAGTAGACGGCGAGGTCGGCGCCGAGCGCCAGCGGGTGCTGGAACGTCGGTCCCAGGAACGTGTTGTCGACCGCCACCAGCGGCCGCTCGCGGCGGCGCTTTGCGGCCGCGCGGCACGCCGCGCCGATGTCGGACATCACGAGCGTCGGGTTGGCGGGCGTCTCCACGAACACCAGCCGGAGCCGCGGCGCGCGCGCGATCGCCGTGGCGAGCGCCGCGGTGTCGCCGGCGAGCACCGGGATGCCGCGCATCCCGAGCGGCTCGAGGAGCTGGTGGATGAGGTGCTGGGTGCCGCCGTAGACCGGCGTCGTGTAGACGAAGCTCGAGCCCGGCTCGCAGAACGCGAGGAACAGCGTCGAGATCGCCGCCATGCCGGAGTTGAAGACGGCCGCGTCCTTGGCGGCGGGCTCGAGCGGCGCGATCTGGTGCTCGAGGATCTCGGCGTTGGGGTGCGAGAGCCGCGAGTAGATGAGGTCGACCGCCTCGCCTTCCGCGGCGCGCTCGCGGCCGAGCGCGATCGCGAACGCGCGCTCCGCCGCCTCCGGGCTCGAGAACACGTAGGTCGAGGAGCGGAACACCGCCGGCCGCGCCGAGCCCACCGAGAGCCGCGGGTCGAACCCCGCCGTGAGCACCGCGGTGGAACGCCGCACCCGGTACGGCGCAGCGCCACGCTTCCGAGCCGCCATGGCAGGACCCCCTCTCGTGACCGCGGATCGTCCGCCCCGATCGACCGCAACGCTCGTGCCATGATCGCACGCGGGCCGATCCCTGAGAGATCGCGTCTCCCTCCCGAACCGCCCGGGGTTGCGTGGCCGAACGGTACCGCCCGGCCCGCCAGGGGTGGCGATATCACCCCGGAAACGCCCGGCCAGCGGGGGCAAGAGCGCCGCAAAACACCGCAAAACACACACGGGCCGGCCGTGGAGCTTTAGCTTTACA
>CAYMQR010000673.1:1637-2721 GCA_964392195.1 uncultured bacterium
GGCCACCGGCTGCCCGAACCACCCGTGCGGCTGGATCGTGTCTGCGTCGATCGTGAGCCCCGCGTCCCGGTTCCGCCGCATGATCGCGGCCACCGGGTCGCCTTCGATCGCCGCCGGTCGGCAGCGGAGCAGGCGCCCTCGCGGATCTCGGAACTCGAACCCGCCGTCGTGCGCCTCGACCCCGTACCCGCCTTCGTGAACCAGGCGGTGGTGGAAGCGGCACAACGTCACCAGGTTCTCGAGGCTCGTGTCGCCGCCGTCGGCCCAGTGCTCGACGTGATGTCCGTCGACGAAGCGTCGGTTGATGCAGCCCGGAAACTGGCATCCGCCGTCGCGTGACCGCAGCGCACGCCGCATCGCCGGCGGGATCTGCCGCGTCTTGCGGCCGTGAATGCACACGCGGCTGCAGTCGCACGCCAGGCGGCGCACCGTTTCTGCCGCGAGCGCCGGTCCTTCGTCGACGTGGCAGCGCGTGCCGTCTCCGTCGCGCGGAAGCGCCTGCTCGTCGACGTGAACGTGGAGCAGGTATCGCTCGCCCGCGGCGAGCGCCGCGCCGCCATTCGCCAGGAACGACTCGGCGAGGAACACCAGAGCGTCCGCGCGCTTCGCCTGCGGGCCTTCGTGGCTCTCGGGAATCCACGGCGGCTGCATCGCCGGAGGCGCCGTCGCCTCGTCGTCGCGCCGAGCGGTGTGCGCGTCGCGTTCCGCGGAACGTTCATCCACAGGCACGCCGTCGACGTCGTCACGCTGCTTGCGGAACAGCTCCTCGCGGGCCGCCTGGAGCGCCGCGACCACCATCCCGCCGAGCTCGGCCGGCAGCCGTCCCCGGAACACCAGCGAGCCGTCCGAGTCGTACGACCAGGTCAGCGCGCGCTCGGCGAACTGACGGCGTGCTTCGGCCGTCTCCTCGGCACGAACCGCGCGCCGGAACTTCCGCACCAGCTGCTCGAGGTGCCACGCGGTCCCCGATCTGGCGAAGTCGAGCAGGTAGTCCTCGTTGGCCGGCGTTGCCACGCGGGTCATCGCGCGCACCTTCGAATAGCTGAGCTCTCCGCGTTCGAACGCCGCGCTGATCTTGGTGAGC
>CAYMQR010000674.1:0-2707 GCA_964392195.1 uncultured bacterium
ACGCGCTTCTCCGCCTCGCTCGCGGCGAGCGACTCGCGCAGCGCGCCGAGCTCCTCGGCGCCGCCGACGCCGGTCACGCGCAGCAACTCGGCGCGGCGCTCGCCGAGGCTCTGCGCCTTCTGGCGCGCCACGTTCGCCGCGCGCCCGAGCTCGTCCTCGATGCGGCGGTAGTGCCCGGTGCGGAACAGCACGCCGAGGATCTTCTCGCGGTCGTCCGAGCTCGCCGTGAGCAGCCGCCGGAACTCGCCCTGCGGCAGCACGATCACCTGCCGGAACTCCTGTGCCGTGAAGCCGAGCAACCCGCGCATCGCCTCGTCGACGTTGCTCGGCTTGGTGGCGAGAACGCGGCCCTCGTCGGCGTCCGAGGTGGCGGCGCTGCGGTCCCACAGCGTGGCGCGCGCGTCCTCGAGCGTGGTGCCGTCGCCGCGCAGCTTGCGGCGCAGGTAGCGCGGCCGGCGCTCCACCCGGTAGCGCCTGGCGCCGAGGCGAAAGTCGAAGCAGACGCTGGTCTCGACGGTGGGCGCGGCGAGGTGGCTGCGCATCTCCTCGCCGCGGCGTTCGGCGCCCGACGACTCGCCGTAAAGCGCGAAGCAGATCGCGTCGAGGACGGTGGTCTTGCCGGCGCCGGTGGGGCCGTGGATCAGGAACAGCGCGCTCGCGCCGAGCACCCGGAAATCGAGCTCGCATCGCTCGGCGTACGGACCGAAGCCGGCGAGCACCAGCCGCTCAGGGCGCATCGGGCTCCTCGGTGGCGGCGCCTTCGCGGGCGCCGCGCTCGAGCCGGGTGAGGAGGTCGACCAAGAGCTCGCGCTCCTCGCTCGCGAGCTCGGCGCCCGCCACCTCGTGGACGAACGCCTCGAAGAGCTCGAGGTCGCCGAGCTTGCGGTGCTGGTGGGCCGCGCTGGCGGCGCCAGCCGGGCCCGCGCCCTCGAGCTCGGGACGCTCGAGCGTCAGCACGTTGGGATAGACCGCGCGCAGCTTCCCCATCGGGTCGAGGAGCGGGCCGGCGTCGAGCAAGCGGACGCGGAAGTAATCCTCCCGCGAGCCCGTGACCGGGCGGCCGTCCGCGACGCGGCCCTGGAGCAGCTCTGCTAGATGGCCCTCCAGCGTGCGGACGTCGCGGCGCGGCGCGAGCGCCACGTGCTCCACCTTCGCGTGCCCGCGCCCGTCGATCTCGACCACGCTCACCGACTTCGCGTGGTCCTCCTCCGAGAACGAGTACTTGAGCAGCGAGCCCGAGTACGCGATCGAGCCGTCCTCGCAGAGCGCCTGCGGGCGGTGCAGGTGGCCGAGCGCGACGTACGCGAAGCCGGCGAGGCGCGCCACGTCCACGGCGCCCGCTCCGCCCACGCTCAGCGGCCGCTCGGACTCGCTCTCGGCGCCGCCGCGCACGAACGCGTGTCCGACCAGCACGGTGCGCGCGAGGGGATTCACGGCGCGGCGCGCGAGCTCGAGCCAGGCGCCGAGGGCGGCGTCGTGCTCGTGGAGGTCGTCGCGGCCGAGGCAGGATCGATAGGTCGCGGGGTCCGCGAACGGCGCCGCGAACACCTCGACGACGCCGTGGCGATCGGTGAAGCGGATCGGCGCGGGCGGCGCGGTGGGCGTGCCGAGCACATGAAGGCCTCGCTCGGCGAGGATCCGCGAGCCGAACGCGAGGCGATCGGGGCCGTCGTGGTTGCCGGCGATGATCACCACCGGGATGCGGAGGTCGAGGACCAGCCTCGAAACCACCTCGTCGAGCAGGCTCACGGCCTCGGGTGGCGGGACCGCGCGGTCGTAGACGTCGCCCGCGACGATCAGCGCGTCGGCCTTCTCGCTCGCGGCGAGCCGAACCAGCTCGTCGAGGACGTACGCCTGATCGTCGGTGAGGTGGACGCCGTGGAAGAGCCGGCCGAGGTGCCAGTCGGCGGTGTGGACGAAGCGCATCGAGAGCGGGGATACCCGACCGCGATCGCGGTCACAACCGAGGTGGGTTCGGGGGCTGCGCGCGGCGGGGATCGCCCCAGCGTCATCTAGCTACCAACGGGCCCGTCCCTACGACGACAGACCGTCGTGGAGGGTTCGTAGGGTGGGCGCCTCCGTGCCCCCGCCAGTAGCGAGTCCAAGCCGGATCCAGCAGCGAACCTTCGTGAATGCTCCGGGCTCGGAGGGACCGGCTCCCGGCGGTCCGCCCGACATCACCGCGGCTCGCGGCGGACCGAACGAGCCGGGCCCTCCGGGCCGCACCGTCCCTCGTTGTGGATGAAGCGCGGCCGGTTCGGGGATACTCGCTGCATGGCAAACCACGGCAACCACGTCCGCAAGCGCTATCAGGTTCCCACCAAAGGCCGGAAGTTCCGCCTCGACCGCTTCGACCCCGACGACGAAGGGGGCCTCGACCGCGACGAGGCCGAGGCACTGCTGGGCGAGGACCTGGAGGCGCTGGACGCCCTGCAGGAGAAGCTCATCGCCGCCGGCTCGCACGGGGTGCTGGTGGTGCTGCAGGCGATGGACACGGGCGGCAAGGACGGCACCATCCGCAAGGTGTTCGGGCCGCTCGACTCGCTCGCGATCGACGTCCACGCGTTCAAGAAGCCCACGCCGGAGGAGCTCGCGCACGACTTCCTGTGGCGGGTCCACCGGCTGGCCCCCCCCAAGGGCAAGATCGCGGTGTTCAACCGCTCCCACTACGAGGACGTGCTGGTGGTGCGCGTCCACGAGTGGGCCG
>CAYMQR010000675.1:0-2702 GCA_964392195.1 uncultured bacterium
GTGCACGAGATCGCGCGGCGCTCGCGAGCCACCGTGGTCCTGGTGGGCCGGTCGCCGCTGCCGGTCGGTGACGAGGACGCAGATGCCGCCGGCGGCGCCGATCGCGCCGAGCTGCGCAAGCGCATCCTGGCGCGGCTCAAGGCGAGCGGCGGGGGCGTGGCGATGACACCCAAGGCGATCGAGGAGAAGATCTCGCGGATCCTCCAGGACCGCGAGATCGTCGCGAACGTCGCCGAGATCCAGCGGGCCGCGTCCCACGCCGAGTACCGCGCGTGCGACGTCCGCGACCCGGTGCAGCTCGCCGCCCTGGTGCGCGAGCTCACCGAGCGTTTCGGTGGCATCGACGTGTTCCTCCACGGCGCAGGCGTGATCGAGGACAAGTACATCGTCGACAAGAGCGCCGAGTCGTTCGACCGGGTGCTGGGCACCAAGCTCGATCCGATGGTCACGCTGGCCGGGCTGCTCGACCCCGCGCGCGTGAAGCTGGTGATGCTCTTCAGCTCGGTCGCGGGCTTCTTCGGCAACGTCGGCCAGGCCGACTACGCGACCGCCAACGAGGTGCTGAACCGCATCGCGCGCCGGCTGCGTGCCGTGTGGTCGGGCAAGGTGGTGTCGATGAACTGGGGCCCGTGGCTGGGCGCCGGGAGCATGGTCACGCCCGAGGTCGCCGACCAGCTCGCTCACCGCGACTTCGGCCTGGTGAGCGTGCCGGCGGGGCGCCACGCGGCGTGGCTCGAGTTCCTCCATGCGGCCGACCGCGACGTGCGCGTGGTGGTCGGCTCCGGGCACTGGCTCGCCGACGGGCCCGAGGTGGAGCGCGACGGGCCGGTGGTCCGGACGGCGCGATCCGCCGGCGATTGAGATCCCCCCCGGCCGGTGAGCCGGCGGCGCCCGCTGGGCGCCGTCGACCCCGCGCCGTTCGTCCTCGAGAAGAACTCCACGGCATGGAAGACATCGCGATCGTCGGAATGTCCTGCTTGTTCCCGGGCGCCGGGGACCCGCGCACGTTCTGGCAGAACGTGGTGAACGGGGTCGACGCGATCGGCGACGCGCCGTGCGACTGGTGGCCGACGCTCTACGGCGCGTCCTCCGAAGGCAAGCCGAACGACCGCGTCTACACCAGCAAGGGAGGCTTCCTCGGCGATCTGAGCCGCTTCAAGCCGGCCCGCTACGGCGTGATGCCGTCGAGCGTGGACGGTGCCGAGCCCGACCACTTCCTCGCCCTGCGCTGCGCGGTCGAGGCCCTCGCGGACGCCGGCGTCCCGGAGCTACCGCTCCATCGCAAGAAGACCGGGGTGATCCTGGCCCGCGGGCTCTACGTGAACCGCGGCACGTTGAGCTGGGTCGCGCACGGCTGGGCCGTCGACCAGGTGATGGCGGTGGTGGCGCGGCTCCACCCGGAGCTCGACGGCGAGACCCTCGCGGCGATCAAGCAGGACGTGAAGAGCGCGCTGCCGCCGTTCAACGCCGAGATCGTCCCCGGTCTCGTGAACAGCGTCATGTGCGGGCGGATCGCCAACCGCCTCGACCTGCAGGGGCCCGCCTACACCATCGACGCCGCGTGCGCGTCGACGCTCATCGCGGTCGAGCAGGGCATGCGCGAGCTGTCCTCGGGACGCTGCGACGCGGTGCTCGTCGGCGGCGTCCAGGTCTCGACGCCCGGTCCCATCCACCTCCTGTTCAGCAACCTCGAGGCGGCGAGCCACTCGGGGCGCATCGCGCCGTTCGGCGCTGACGCCGACGGCACGCTGCTGGGAGAGGGCTGCGGCATCCTGGTGCTCAAGCGCCGCGAGGACGCCGAACGCGACGGCCACCGCATCTACGCGCTGCTGCGCGGGGTGGGCACCTCGTCCGACGGCCGCGCCCTCGGGCTGCTCGCGCCGCGTTTCGAGGGGCAGGTGCTGGCGCTCTCCCGGGCCTACCAGGACTCCGGCATCGAGCCCGGCACGGTCGGCCTGATCGAGGCCCACGGCACCGCGACGGCGCGCGGTGACGCGACCGAGCTCCAGTCGCTGGTCGCCCAGTTCGGCCGCCGCAAGGGCGAGCGCGCCACGATCGCGCTGGGAGCGGTGAAGTCGATGATCGGCCACCTGCTCCCGGCCGCCGGCTCGGCCTCGCTGATCAAGACGGCGCTGGCCCTCTATCACCGCGTGCTGCCGCCGACCCTGCACGCCGAGACGCCCAACCCGGCGCTCAAGATCGAGGACACGCCGTTCTACCTCTCGACCGCCACGCGGCCGTGGATCCACGGCGACCGCGCTCATCCGCGCCGCGCTGGCGTCAACGCGTTCGGCTTCGGCGGCATCAACGCCCACGCGATCCTCGAGGAGCACGTGCCGGCCGACGAGCGCGCGCTCGAACGCCTCGAGCGGCGCTGGCCGGTCGAACTGGTGGTGGTCTCCGCCGCCGACCGCGCGGCGCTGGTGGCGCGGGCTCGGGCGCTCGCCGAGTGGCTGGACGCCAACCCGGCGCTCGAGCTCGTCGACGTCGCGGCGGCGTGCAACCGCGAGCGCGGCGCGACGCGGCTGGCGCTGGTCGCGAAGGACCCGGCCGACCTGGCCAAGAAGCTGCGTCAGGCGGTCAAGCTCCTCGGCCAGGCGGATCGCGAGAAGATCCAGGATCGCACCGGGGTGTTCTGGTACCAGAGCCCGCTCGCGCGCGAGGGGCGGGTGGCGTGGATCTTCCCGGGCGAGGGCGCGCAG
>CAYMQR010000676.1:0-2699 GCA_964392195.1 uncultured bacterium
TCCGGGGCGATCGGCCAACCGTCGGAGGGGCACGCGCCGCGTGCCCGGCGATACGGCGCGCCCGGCGCATCGCCGGATCGTCGATCCCTGTACCCGCGGGCCACCCGGGTCGGAGGGCCCGCCTCCCGGCGGGCCGGGGCGCCCGATCCGGGGAGGGCTGACGCCCTCCCCTACACACCCGCGTGATGCGCTGGCGGCCGACGGAGCGGCCGCGCTCCAGCGCGCGCCGCTACGTCACTGCTCCTTGGTGACGAGCTTGCTGTACTCGGCGAGCCAGTAGGCGGCCAGGTAGTCGACGCCCGGGTTCACGTAGCGCGGGTCGTCGTTACCGCAGGCGTCGATCTGGAACGGGTTGCGCTGCCACAGGAAGTCGGTCGTGCACTGCTGGTCGACCGGGAACGCCTCGAGCGCCTGGACGTGCACCTCGCCCATCAGCTCGATCAGGATCGGGATCTGCTGCTGCAGGTCGTACCACTGCTGCGACACCGGATCGATCGTGTAGGTCGAGGGATCCTTGGCGGGCAGGAAGTAGCGCGAGTTGGGCGCGGCGCGGAAGCGGGTGAGGTCGTCCGTGAGCTGGTCGAGGTACGGATCGCTCGGCGCGCCGGGCGTCCATCCGCCCTGGCTCATGTAGATGCCGTTGAACCACGCGTTGTGCGAGAGCCGCGTGTAGTCGTGGACCGAGCCGTTGAAGTAGCCGAGGAACCACTGGTAGTCGGCGTCGCCGAAGTAGACCTTCCCGAGGCGCAGGATCGTGTACCAGATCTGGTGCCCGAGGTTGTTCGAGTAGTACTGGCTGTAGCGGTTGAAGATGTCGATGCCGGAGAGCTCGAAGCCCACCCGCGCGCCGTCGCCGACCAGGTTCTTCACCTGCTGCAGGGCGCGGGCATCACCGCTCGTGTGGTAGGCGACCAGCGAGAACGCGAGCTGCAGCGACGGCAGCATGTTGGGCGCCACCGAGCTGGGCAGCCCGTCCTCGCGGATGATCGTCCAGTTGTTGTCGACGAGCATGTTGAACACTTCGAGGACGTCGGCAGTGATGAGCGCCTTGGTGGGCGCGTCGTCGATCATGTCGTAGGCGGTCGCCATGCCGAGCAGCCAGCCGGTGTACTGGTCGCGGCTGGTCTCGCCCCACCAGAAGTCCCCGGCGTAGGGGCCGCTCTCGACATGGTGGCAGCGCTCCTGGGTCTCGCACCACGCGTCGCCCTGGTAGATGGACGAGGTGTCCTGCGTGCCCCAGTAGCGCGAGATGTAGCCGGGTGCGCCGGTGACGTGCAGGTGACCGCTCAGGGTGCCGACCATGCGGATCACGTTGGCGCGCGCCTGGGCGTCGCCGGTGACGTGGTAGCGGAACGCCTGGCTCGCGAGGTAGGTGCCGGTCCAGATGGTGCTGTCGCCGAACTCGGCGATGAAGCCGAAGCTGGTGCGGGCCGGGTCGTTGAAGTAGGCGGTGATGGTGCCGCCGTGGTCGGGCTGGTGCCACTGCTCGTGCCACGCGTCGTAGGCCTCGGCCTTGGCGCGCAGCGCGCCGGCCGCGACGGACTCGTCGTAGGTCACGGGCTCGACGTTCGACTGCGGCCACGGCGCGACGTAGTCGTCGGGCTGGCACTCGTCCGCGCCCATCGTGAACGCGGCGGCGAGGAGAAGGAGCGGGAGGGTGGACGCGAAGCGGCGGGCCTTCATCGGAGCGACCTCGAGCACCGCGCGCTCGAGGTCGCGCGGGGGCAAAGAAACGATTTGTGTCGACCCGGAAATTGTCCCACGCGCCCGGAAAGCGGCGCAAACGAGCCTCCTGCGATCGAGCGGATCGGCGGTGTGACGACGGAGCGTGTCGGCGGCCGCGCAGGCGCGCGGCCCTCCGCAAGGGACTTAACCGAACTTCCACTCCGACAAACACGGCATCTGGCCGTCGTCGCGCATCTCCTCGGCCTCGTCGTAGTCGCGCGGCACCACCCGGCACACCTCGGGCTTGAGGCCGGTGAAGTGGAGGCCGCAGCCGCGCCCCTCGGGGCGCAGGAAGATGCAGCCGAGGGGGCCGACCGCGGTGCGATAGAGGACGTCGCCCTCGTCGTCGGCCTCGGGGCCGGTGAACTGCTCGGCGGTCGCGTGGCCGGCGCCGATCAGCGCCTCGCGCTCGGCGGGCCACACGTCGGCGCCGTGGCTGCAGCAGTCCTGCGAGCACGGGTAGGTCATGCAGTCGGGGGACGCGAGCACCGGGCGGTGGATCAGGTCGGCGTGGGCGCGATCCGGCAGCCGCGCGGCGGTGGCGCTCGGCGAGATGCGGCCGGGGATGGTCTCGTTGGCGTCGGGCATGGGGCCTCTCGTGGGCGCGGGCTCGCGGCGGTGCCGCGGCGGGCGCGCTGGCCGCGCAACATAGGTGACCGGCGCGCGCTGGCAACCCGGCCTCGGGCGGGGCGGCGAACATCCGCGCGCGCGGCGATCCGCGTCGCCGATCGCGGTACGCGCCGCCGCTTGACTCGGATCATATGTAAGCTGATACTTACGTAAGTCATGGCTTACGCAGAAGCGCTCGCCGCCCTCGCCGACCCGACCCGCCGCGCGGTGTTCGAGGCGCTGCGCTCGGGGCCGCGCACCGTCGGTGAGATCGCCGCCGGGCTGCCGGTGTCGCGGCCCGCGGTCTCGCAGCACCTGCGGGTGCTCGAAGGCGCCGTGCTCGTGAGCGCGCGCCAGGACGGCAC
>CAYMQR010000677.1:0-2689 GCA_964392195.1 uncultured bacterium
AGTTCCACTACTACGCCGACCGCGATCGCGGCGTCGCGTGGCAGGTGCCGCTGCTCACGCTGCCCAACAGCACGTTCCTTCTCATGTCGGCGACGCTCGGCGACACCACCGCGATCGAGCAGAGCCTCACGCGGCTCACGCGCCGCGACGTGGCACGCGTGGTCTCCGATCAGCGCCCGGTGCCGCTCGACTTCGAGTACCGCGAGGAGCTGCTCCACGAGACGGTCGAGTCGCTGCTCGAGGCCGACCGCGCGCCGGTCTACGTGGTGAGCTTCACCCAGCGCGAGTGCGCCGAGCGCGCCCAGGCGCTGACCAGCGCCAAGGTCTGCACCAAGGAGCAGAAGCGCGCGATCGGCGAGGTGCTCCAGGGCTTCAAGTTCGACTCCCCCTACGGCACCGACGTGCGGCGCTTCGTGAGCGCCGGGATCGGCATCCACCACGCGGGGCTCTTGCCCAAGTACCGGCTGCTCGTCGAGCAGCTCGCCCAGCAGGGGTTGCTGCGCGTCATCTGCGGCACCGACACGCTCGGCGTGGGCGTGAACATCCCGATCCGCACCGTGCTCTTCTCGCAGCTCTGCAAGTTCGACGGCCAGAAGACCGCGATCTTGAGCGTGCGCGACTTCAAGCAGATCGCCGGTCGCGCCGGCCGCAAGGGCTTCGACGATCGTGGCTGGGTGGTGGCGCTCGCTCCCGAGCACGTGGTCGAGAACCGCCGCCTCGAGCTCAAGGCTGCCGCGGGGAAGAAGATCGTCAAGAAGAAGCCGCCCACACGCGGCTTCGTGCCGTGGAACGCCGAGACCCTCGAGAAGCTGCGCAGCTCGAGCCCCGAGCCGCTGCAGTCGCGCTTCACCGTGACCCACGGGATGATGCTGAGCGTCCTGCAGCGCGATCCCACCGACAGCGAGCTGCCGGGCGGCTACGGCGCGGTGCTGCGGCTCGTAGATCGCTGCCACGAGAGCGAGCGCGTGAAGCACCGCCTGCGCCGCGACGCCGCCGTGGTGTTCCGCTCGCTCAGGCGCGCCGCGATCGTGGAGCTGGTGCCGCGCGCTCGTGGCGCGGACCTCGGAGGGACCGCCTCCGGCGGTCCGCGGCGCGGCCACGAGGTGCGGATCAGCGACAAGCTCCAGCCCGACTTCTCGCTGCACAGCACGCTCTCGCTGTTCCTCGCCGAGGTGATCGCGGTCCTCGACCCTGCCTCACCCACCTACGCGCTCGACGTGCTCACGTTCGTCGAGTCGATCCTCGAGAACCCGCGCCCGGTGCTCGAGCGGCAGATCGACCGCGCCAAGGGCGAGCTGGTCGCGCGGCTCAAGGCGGAGGGCGTTCCCTACGAGGAGCGCATGCGCGAGCTCGAGGACGTGAGCTACCCCAAGCCCAACGAGGAGCTGGTCTACGCCACGTTCAACGCGTTCGCCGAGAAGCACCCGTGGGTGCGCGCCGAGAACATCCGCCCCAAGTCGATCGCCCGCGAGATGGTCGAGGGCTACGTGAGCTTCGAGGACTACGTGCGGAACCTCGAGATCTCGCGCAGCGAGGGACTGCTCTTGCGCTACCTCAACCAGGCGCACAACACGCTCACCCAGACCGTGCCGCTCGAGAGGAAGACCGACGCGGTGTTCGAGGTGACCGCGTACTTCCGCACCATGCTCGCGCGGGTCGACTCGAGCCTGCTGGCCGAGTGGCAGAACCTCCTCGAGCCCGAGGCCGAGACCGTGGCGACGGTCGAGGCGGTGACGCCGATCGGCGCACCGGCCGTGCCGGCGATCCCAGCGGGCAAGGCGCTCACGGCGCGGCTACGTGTGGAGATCCACCGGCTGGTCGCGGCGCTCGCGGCCAGGAACTGGACCGAGGCCGCGCGCTGCGTCCGGCCCGCCGCTCCCCTTGATGACGCGTGGGACGAGAAGCGCTTCGAGGCCGCGATGGCGCCGTTCTACGCCGAGCACGAGCGGCTCCTCTTCGACCACCGCGCGCGGCTCACCGAGTTCACCACGATCGCGCGCACCGGCACCCACTCGTGGACCGTCCAGCAGACGCTCCTCGATCCCAGCGACGAGAACCTGTGGGCGATCCACGGCGAGGTCGACCTGGGCGGCGACGTGTCGCTCGACCACCCCCTGATCCGCGTCACGCGCATCGGGCCGTGACCGCGCGGCGCAGCGCTCGATCGCGGTTCGCGCGATCGGCGAGGAGCGGTGCGGGGCCAGCACCCGGGAGCTCGGCATGCTTCGCGGTGCCACGACAGCCGGTGTTACTCTCGCGGCGCGATGGACGAGAGCGGCCGCGCACGATCTCGCCGGCCAAACCCGGTCGCGTTCTCGCGCGACGCGAAGCGCGCGGTGGGGGCGCTGGTCCGCGACTCGCTGGCGCTGTCCAAGAAGATGCGCGCGGTGCGGGAGCTGGTCGCGCCCGAGGAGCCGCTCGGCAGCGACGAGCGCGCGGCGCTCATCCAGTCGGGGCGAGTGGTCGCCATCGCGCGCAAGCCGCGCCACCGCGGCCCGATGGAAACGATCGACGCCGCGACGATCACTCGCGAGCGGGGCCTCACCGGCAACGCCGACGGCCGCTCCGGGCGGCGCCAGCTCACGGTGCTCGGCCGCGAGGGCTGGGACGCGGCGTGCCGGGCGCTGGGGCGCGACCTGCCGTGGACCACGCGCCGCGCGAACGTGCTGGTCGAGGGGCTGGAGCTCGC
>CAYMQR010000678.1:0-2672 GCA_964392195.1 uncultured bacterium
GATCGGGGATCGAGTCGAACCATGGCCGAACGCCGGATCGTGTGCGCGTGGGTGCCGGACTTCGCGCTCGCCGCGCGGCTGCGCGGCGAGCCGGAGCTCGCCGACGAGATCGTGGTGGTGGTCGAGGGGCACGGCGCGGGGGCGTGGGTGGTGGCGCGCACCGAGCGCGCGCGCCGCGCCGGGATCGAGCTCGGCATGACGCTCGCTCAGGCGCGGGTGCTGGCGGCGGGGCTGGTGGCGCGCGGCCGCGATCCGGCGAGCGAGCGCGCCGCGCGCGAGGCGCTCGGCGACGCCGCCGAGTCGCTCACGCCACGGGTCGAGGACGCGGGAGAAGGGGTGGTGTACCTGGACGCCGACGGGCTCGACCGCCGCTACCCGTCGGAGAGCGCGCTCGCGGCGGCGGTGCGGGCCGCGGCGCGGGCGGTGGGGCTCACGGTGCGGGTCGGCGTGGCGTCGAGCAAGCGCGTGGCGCGGGTCGCGGCGCGCGTCGCCGACGAGCTGCGCATCGTGCCCGCCGGCGAGGAGGAGGCGTTCCTGGCGCCGCTCGAGGTGGCGCTGCTCGAGCCCGAGCCGGGGGTCGCGGAGGCGTTGTCCTCGTGGGGCGTCACCACCCTCGGGGCGCTGGCGCGCCTCGACCCGGGCGAGGTGGCGAGCCGCCTCGGCCGCGCCGGGCGCGACCTGTGCGCCGCGGCACGCGGGGTCGATCCGCGCGCGCTGGTGCCGCGCGCGCGGCCGCTGGTCTTCCACGAGGGCATGGAGCTCGAGTGGCCGCTGGTGTCGCTCGAGCCGTTCCAGTTCATCGCCCGCGCCGCCCTCGACAGGCTCACCGACCGCCTCGCCGCCCGCGGGCTCGCGGTGGCGCGGCTCACCCTCCACCTCACCCTCGACCCCACCGGCCACGACGTGCGCACCCTCGAGCTGCCCGCGCCCACGCGCGAGGCCAAGACCTTGCTCGAGCTGGCGCGGCTCTCGCTCGAGGAGCGGCCGCCCGGTGCGCCGGTGGTGGGGTTCTCGTTCGTGGCGGACCCGGCCGCGCCGCGCGCCGCCCAGTCGACGCTCTTCGGTCCCGCCGAGCCGTCGCCGGAGAAGCTCGCCACGGCGGTGGCGCGGCTCGGCGCGCGGGTGGGCACCGAGCGGGTCGGCACCCCGCGCACCGTGGACGGCCACCGCCCCGAGCGCTTCGCGCGCGCGCCGCTCGCGATCGCCGCCGAGCTCGACGCCACGCCGCGCCGCGGTGGGCGTCGCAAGGGGGCCGCGCGGAGCGCGCGCGAGCCCGCGCGCAAGCGCGCCGCGGACGGCGTCCGCGACGGCGGCGGCGCGGCGCCCGCGCGCCACCACGGCTTGCTCGCGGTGCGGGTGCTGCGTCCGCCGGTGGCGCTCGAGGTGGTCCTCGAGGAAGGCGCGGCGTACACGGACCGCGTCGCGGAGAGCGAGCTCGCGAGCTCGTCGGGGGCGGACGCGTGCTCGCTCGAGCTGCGGCGGGTGCGGCTGGTCTCGATCCAGTCCGAGCCGCGCGCGCGCGCGCCGCGCCGCGGAGAGGCCCGCGCGCCGGTGGTCCACGTGCAGGGCTCGGTGCGGGTGGCGTCCGGCCCGTGGGCGCTCGAGGAAGGTTGGTGGGCCGACACACCCGCCGCCCGCGACTACTGGGACGTCGAGCTGATGGACGGCGGGCTCTACCGGATCTACCGCGACCGCCTGAGCGGCCACTGGTTCGCCGACGGGGTCTACGACTGAGGGAGCAGGGCGAGAGGCTTGCCCTTGCGTGTGCGGAAGGATGCGAAATGCCGACGGTCCAGGGTGAGAACCGGTGCGTCGAGGCGCTCGGCGACCGCCATCAAGGCGGCATCGGTGAGCCCGATCGCCTGATCGTCGAACCGCGCCACGATCTCACGGGCACGGCGCAGATCCGTGTCGCGCAGGGACTCCCGGTGCAACGGGCCGTCGATCAGTTGATCGAGGAAGGCCCGCTCGGCCTTCTGACCCAGCCGCTTCAGGACGAGGAAATCGGTCTCCGCGAGCACGAGGTCCAGGACCAGAAGGGGGCCAGGCGCGGAGTCGAGAGCGCGACGGACCCGGGAATGTTCGCGCTCGCCTCGATCGAGAGCGGCGAGCAACCCGCTCGTGTCGAGGACGATCATTCCTGGCCGAACCCCAGGTCGTCGAGCGCTTCGTCCACGCGGTGCGCGACGCCACCGTCCCGCGAGCGGCCCACGGGGCGCAAGGTGCGGCGAGGTTTGCTGGACAGGTAGCGGTCGAGGGATTCGCGGATGATCGACGCCTCGGTTTCGCCCGTGAGCTCGGCGAGCTCCTTGAGCCGCCGCTTGAGCGAGGCGTCGAGATAAACGGTCGTTCGCTCCATGGTGACACCAACATATATGTCACGCTCGGACCAATCCAGCTCGCGTACCCCCGCCTATCCCGAGCTGCACGCGGCGTCGGCGTTCTCGTTCCTCGACGGCGCGTCGCTGCCCGAGGACCTGGTGGCGCGCGCGGCGGAGCTCGAGCTGCCGGCGATGGCGCTGGTCGACACCAACGGGGTCTACGGCGCGCCGCGCTTCTACAAGGCTGCGCGCGCCGCGGGGATCCAGCCGTTCGTGGGCGCCGAGGTGGCGCTCGAGGAAAGCGGACCCGTAGCGCGGGGGCTCGTCCCCCGCCAGCTCGAACCGGGCGAA
>CAYMQR010000679.1:0-2666 GCA_964392195.1 uncultured bacterium
AGCGAAGCGAGTGACTCGGGGGTGGGACCCGCGCGACTTCACTTCGCGCGGGAGGGGGGATTGAAAAGCCCCCCTAAAAAACTACGCCCAGCGGAAGGCTTCCATCGCTTGTACTTCGTCGATCTGGTGCTGGAAGCCGGTGGCGGCGCGGAACCGCGAGGCGTCGATCACCACCGCATGCTTGATGTGCTGCATGGCGCCGGGCGTGAGCTTGGGGAGCCCGAACCGCCCGAGCAGGCGCCGGAACACCGGCTCCGGCAGCGGCACCGCGGTGCGCCCGGTCACCCGCACCACCAGCGAGAGCGGCACCGGCTGCGGTCCCGCCACGTTGAACACGCCTGCGACCTTGGTCTTGGCGGCGAGCACGATCGCGCTCGTCACGTCCTGCTCGTGCATGAACTGGAACAGCGGATCGAAGCCCAGCACCATCGGCACCATCGGTCCCTTCAGGAACGTGGCGAGGGTGCCGTGCTTGGCCGGGCCGAGCGTGTAGCACATGCGCAGGACGGTGGTGGTCATGTCCGGATAGCGCCACAGCGCCGAGCCCGCGAACAGGTCGGCCGCCACCAGGTCGGTCAGCTCGGGGAACTTCGTGACCGCCACCGGCGGCTCGTCCTCGGTGTGGTAGAGCGGCGAGTCGCCGCTCGCTCCGTAGAACGTGTGCCGCCCCACGAACACCACGTGCTTCACCTTGTAGCGGTGGCAGTGCTCGAAGACCTTGCGGGTGCCGTCGAGGTTGATGCGCTCGCGCTCCTCGGTGGGCGCCGTGAACTGGGTCAGCGTGCCCATGTGCACGACCACCGCGGGACGCGCCGTGCGGATCACGTCCTCCGCGGCGCGCTTGCGCACGTCCACGACGTGCACTTCGACCCCGTGCGGCGCGTCCGGCCAGGGCCGCACGTCGATGCCGATCACTTGGTGGCGCTCGGACGCGAGGCGCGCCGCGACCATGCGCCCGAGGATCCCGGAGACGCCGGTGACCACGACCTTCATCGCGCCCCCCGTGCCGTGGCGGCCCGCCGCGCCCCGCGCTTCGCTCGCGCCTTGCGCGCCGTGCTCTGCACCCGCTCGCTCGCCTCCGCCGCGTCCTCGCACGCCGGGCTCACGTAGTGGGCGCCGGCGGGCGCGCCGAACGCCGACCAGTCGACCTTCGAGCTGCGATCGCCGGCCTTGCGCCGCGCCACGCCGAGCTCGATCAGCGCCGCCACCCGCGACTTCACCTCCTCGACGTAGCCCTCGATCACGTGGTCGTCCTCGGCGCCGTTACCGCGGAAGCACATCGGCGGGGCGTAGTAGACCTCGCACGGCTCGGGGCGCGGCACCGGCAGCAGGTACGGCGTGATCGGCACGTACGGGACGCCGAGCAGCCGCCCGAGGCGGTAGGCGTTGAAGATCGTCGGCATGACCTCGCCGCCACCGATGAACGCGAACGGGATGATCGGGCTCTTGGTCTCGAGCGCGAGGCGCATGAAGCCGGTGCCGAAGCGCACCAGCGAGTGGCGCTCCTTGTAGAGCTTGGCGGTGCCACGCGCGCCCTCGGGGAACACCATCAGCAGGCGATCGTCGTGGAGCAGCCGGGTCGCGTGCTCGGGAAGCCCGGTGAGCTGACCCAGGCGCAGCGTCCACTCGGAGGAGAACGGCATCTTGCCGAGGAACTTCTCGGCCATGCCCTGGGCGAGCCGGGGTGGCTCCTTCTCCAGGAAGATCGACGCCAGCACCATGGCGCCGTCGATCGCCACACCGCCGGAGTGGTTGCCGATCAGCATCCCGCGCCCGCGCGCGGGGACGTGCTCGACGCCGAACGCCTTCACCTTGAAGTAGCCACGGTAGAACCACGCGAGCGTGGTGAAGAACTGCGCGAGGTGCTCCTGCGAGACGCCGTAGGGATCGAAGCCGAAGCGGTTGAAGGGCAGCTCGAGCCGGCGCACGCGCTCGCGAATCTCGGGGTCGATGGGGGGAAACCGCAAGTTGTGAGCCCCTTCCGATGAGCCTCCGAGCCGGGCGGCCCGCGGCCCCGGGATGATAGCAGAGCGGCCCCGAGCGCGATCGCGCCGGCGGCGCGGAACCCTCGGCCCCGCGCTCGCGCCACGTCGGGTGCGACACCGGATCCCCGGTGCACCGGATGGAGGTATCGTGGCGCCGTTCCAGTTCAGGGGCGTCGCGCACGCCCGAAGGAGAGAGTGTCGAGATGAAGCGTGTCAGTGCTCGTTGGATGTGTTGCTGGGCGGTCGCCCTGGCGCTCGGCTGCGGCTCGAGCAACGGCGGCCACAACCAGCCCCCGGTCGCGGCCGCCGGCAGCGACATGAACGTGAAGACCGGAGACCCGGTGACGCTCGACGGCAGCGCGAGCACCGACCCCGACGGCGATTCGCTGACGTACCACTGGACGATGGTGACCCGTCCCGCGGGCAGCAACGCCACCCTCGCCGACGCCTCGGCGCCCCAGCCGCAGTTCGTGCCCGACAAGGACGGCGGCTACCAGTTCGAGCTGGTGGTGAGCGACGGCCGCATGGACAGCACGACCGACGCGGTGGTGATCGTGGCGACCGCGCCGAACACTCCGCCCAACGCGCGCGCCGGCCACGACGCGCAGGTCCCGTACGGCTCGGTCGTGCAGCTCGACGGCAGCCAGAGCAACGACCCCGACGGCGATCCGCTCACGTACT
>CAYMQR010000680.1:0-2663 GCA_964392195.1 uncultured bacterium
GCCCGGCCAGGTGATTACGGATTCGGGCTTGCGGCTGTTGCTGCGCAAGCTGGGGATCGGCTGGGGGCTGCCCTCCGGCGTGATCCCGGGCGAGCCGCCGTTCCATCCCGACGAGATGGCGCCGTGGGACGAGGGTGGCACGCTCTACACCGCGCCCGACCCGATCACGTTCACGTGGGGCGGGGCGTTCTACTTCCGGCTCGCGTGGCTGGTGCGGGCGATCGGCGAGGGGCTCCATCCCGCGAACGCGATCGCCGCCACGGTCTTCACCATCACCTGGCTCAGGCTGATCAACGTCGCCGTCGGCGTGGCGAGCGGCTACGCGGTCTACCGAGCCGGCGAGGCGGCGTTCGGGCACCGCGCCGGTCTGGTGGCGGCACTGCTCTTCCTGACCTTCCCGTCGCACGTCCTCGAGTGCCACTACGCGCGGCCCGACGTGGTGCAGCTCGGCTTCACGTGCGCGGCGGCGTGGTGCGCGGCGGCGATCGCGACCCGCCGGGTGGCGAGCACGACGCGCGCGAGCGTGCTCGGCGGAGTGCTCGCCGGGCTCGCGATCGCCACGATGCTGTGGGGTGTGCTGGCGCTGGTGGCGCTGGCGGCTGCGGTGATCGTGGCCGAGTGGAGCGGCGCGCTCGACGCGCGCTACGTGAAGCGCGTGCTCGGCATCGGCGTCGCGATCGCGGCGGCGGCGTTCGCGGGCTACCTGCTCGGCAGCGTCGAGACGTTCGTGTTCTGGGACATGTTCCTGAACGGCCGCAAGCGCGCGGCGATGATGCACGGCGCGAGCCACTACCACGCGCCGCTCGCGCTGCTCGCCGGGACGGCGCTCTACGCGTTCGGCAGCGGCGGCGCGCTCGCCGGCTACGCGGGCGCGATCGCGGCGGCGGCGCGGACGCGGGTGCGTCCGGCGGGCTGGATCGCGGTGGCGCCGCTCGCGGCGGGCGTGGTGCTGCTCGGCATGCTCGACGGCAACATGATGCGCTACGTGCTCTTCCTGGCGCCGTGGATGGCGCTGCTCGGCGGCGCAGCGGTGGATCGGGCGGTGGAGTGGGCGGCGGTGCGCGCGGGTGCGGCGGAGCGCGCGCGCGCGGTGGCCTACGCGCTCGTCACGGTCGCCGCGCTGCAGGTGCCGCTCGCGTACGTGCTCGCGATGCACTTTCTCGAGGACGCGCGCTACCAGACCGGGCGGTGGGTGGCGCGGCACGCCACCGGCGGCGCGACCGTCGGCATCACGCCCGGGTTCTACGGCGACTGGACCTACATCGCGCGCTTCCCGGAGGGGCCCGTGAGCGGGCGGCTCACCGTGGACGAGCTGCACCTGCGCTCGAACTTCGACGCGTCCGGCTACCTGGCGCGCGGCCTCGACTTCATCACCCTGAGCGACGCGACCGCCACCAGCGTGAGCGGCGACACGGCGCCCGCGTTCGTGCGCGAGCTCACGAGCGGCGACCTCTACCGCGCGGTGGCGAGCTTCGGGCCGCCGTGGGAGCCGCTCAGCCTGCCGCGCCACCTCGGCGCCGAGATGCCCGGCGACCTCCTCTACGTCCGCCAGACCTTCACCGTGTACGAACGCACGGACCGAGCCAGCGCCGGCTGAGGCGGCTGCGAGGGACCGCAGCCCTCCATCGACCGGCGTCGGCCGGGCACGCGCCGCGTGCCCGGCGATGCGACGAATCCGCGGGCATCGCCGATCCCGTCGATCGCTGTTCGATCGCGGCGCCCCGCGGTCTGGAGGGCGCGCCTCCGGCGCGCCGCGGAGCGGACCGGAGCACGGCCGAGCGGCGCGGCTGCGAGGGACCGCAGTCCTCCAGCGAGCGGCGTCGGCCGGGCACGCGCCGCGGGCTTGGGCCGCTTGCTTGACTCCCTTTTTTGGCGAGCCATACCCTAGCCACGTCGTCGGTCGCCCGTTCCCTTCCTGACGCGATCCCCCCGCGCTCTCGGGCCCGCGGCTCGACACAAGTGGCTTCGTGACCAGCGCGTCGCACCTCGCGTCCAACCCGACCTCCCCGTCCGGCGCGGCCCTGCTCGGGCCGCCCGCGTCGCTCTCGTTCAAGCCGGGCACGATCTTCGAGGTCCGGCCGGTCGCGGAGCCCGCCCACGATCGCCCGTTCGACGCCCTCGTCGAGCGCACCCGCAGCGTGTGCCCGAGCTGCCAGCGCATCCTCGACGCCGAGCTGGTCACGCGCGGCGACCACCTCTACATGCGCAAGCGCTGCCCCGAGCACGGCGCGTTCGACCTCTTCTTCTCGCGCGATCAGCGCTTCATGCGCGAGGTCCGCCGCCTCACCGAGCCACCGGCGGACCCGCGCCTGCGCAAGGACCGCTTCGAGCACTTCGACGGCCTGCGCTCGCTGCTCATCGACATCACCGACGCCTGCAACATGGCGTGCCCCAACTGCATCACCGACTCGCGCGCCAGGCCCACCCGCGAGCCCGACACCGCCGTGCTGCTCGAGAAGCTGCGCGCGATCCCGGGTCGCAAGCCGATCGTCTACCTGATCGGCGGCGAGCCCACGTTGCGCAAGGACCTCGTGCCGTTCCTCGGGGTGCTCATCCGCGAGGGGTTCATCGTCAAGCTCGAGACCAACGGCATCCGCCTCGTCGACGAGGGCTACTGCCGCGAGCTCAAGCACGCCGGTCTCGAGTGGGTGTACCTGCAGTGG
>CAYMQR010000681.1:0-2657 GCA_964392195.1 uncultured bacterium
TTCGCCAACCAGTACCTGTTCGTGGAGCGCCGCAACGCGGTGATCTTCACCTCGCGTGGTTGTCCGTACCGGTGCAGTTATTGCCACCACGTGCAGGGCAAGAAGTTCCGCGCCCGCTCGCCCGAGAACGTGATCGAGGAGCTACGCGTGCTCCACGACCGCTACGGGGTGCGCGACATCCTCGTCCAGGACGACATCTTCAACTTCGAGCTCGACCGGGCCAAGGCGGTGTGCGACGCGGTGCTGCGCTCCGGGATGCGCTTCAACTGGTCGTTCCCGAACGGGCTGCGCGGCGAGATCTTCGACGACGAGCTGCTCGACAAGTTCCGCGAGATGGGCACGATCTTCGCCGCGTTCGCGATCGAGACCGCCAGCGAGGAGCGCCAGAAGACCCTCGGGCGCCGCAGCCAGATCGGCAAGATCTGCGACACGATCCGCAAGTGCAGCGCGCGCGGGATCTTCACCCACTGCTTCTTCATGATCGGCTTCGAGGGCGAGACCCGCGAGGAGATGGAGCAGACCATCGACCTCGCCTGCTCGCTGCCGCTGAACTCGATCTCGCTCTCGATCGTGAACTACTACGACGACTCGGTCAGCCCCGACTCCGGCGAGGACCACCGCACCGCGTTCACGCTCGACGCGATCACCGGCTACGACTACCAGACCCCGAAGAGCCAGCGGTCCTCGCTCAGCGACGCCGAGCTCCTCGACATCCGCAACCGCGGCTACCGGCGCTTCTACACGCGCCCCAGCCGGGTGCTGCGGATCCTTCGCCAGACGCCCAACCGCAGCCAGCTCATCTACAAGGGATGGGTCGCGGCCCAGCGCGCGTTCTACGGTCGCCCGCGGGACCGGTCGCCGCGCCTCGAGCCGGCGGTCGCCGCCGCTCCGCTCGCCTGACGCGCCCCGGCGCCGTCCGCGCCGGGGCGGCCCGTCCCTTGACGTTCGCGACGCGGAGCAACGTACCGTCACCGACTGTCACGGGCTTGGCGGTGACCGGTACCCGAGCCGCGCGCGGCGCCTCCTGACGGACCCCAACCGCCTGGAATCGTTCAGGTCGAGAGCCAACGGCCAGCTCGTCCGGTCGGCACGATCGTTGCTCGGCAAGGGCTGGGGTGAAGCGCGCCGCGACTCCGCGCCGCCGCCCCGCCGCTCATGGGCGACCTCAAACGACTCGAGACGGTGGCGCGCAAGTGCCGGTTCGGCACTCCGGTCGCGACCTTGCGGCGGCTCCTCCCCGGCATCGAGAACGAGATCCCGCACCTCTCGAAGATCGGCACCCAGGACGAGATCATCGGCGAGGGTTTCGCGGTCGCGCCCAACCACGAGCTGGACCGCGAGCTCGAGAAGCTCGTCACCCGCCTGGTCGATCACCACCTCGACGACCCGCACTTCCGAGAAGACGTCACCAGCCACCCCGCGGAGCAGCGCCTGCTGGGCGAGCGCTACGTCGAGATCCTCGCCGACCTGCTGGTGAAGGCGGTGAGCGGCGGCGGCATCTTCAAGTTCGAGAACGTGGTCTGGCTGCTGCTGAGCGAGCGCATCGCGACCACGCTCAACGCACACCACCGCCTGAGCCACCTGCTGGCGCGCGACCCCGCGCGCTACGGCCGGATCAAGCGGCTCGTGCTCGCGAGCCTCGGCACCCGCCATCGTCTCGCCAACGCGTCGCTGCGGCAGGTCTTCCTCCGCACCAAGCCCGGCCCCTGGACCGAGCGGGTGTTCGCCAACCCGCTGCTCGCGATGCTCAACGAGAACCGCCTCATCGACAGCGAGCGGCCGGACTCGCTCTACCACCGCCCGAACCTCCGCAACCTGTTCCTGATCAAGGACTACGGGCTCGACCCGGACAGCTTCCTGCGCCTCTTCGACGTGGTCGAACAGACCCTGCGCCGCGACTACGAGGACCTCGAGCGCGGACGTCCCAGCGTGCGCGCGCTCTACCTCCAGGAAGCCTTCATGAAGGACGGCCCGCCGCCGACCGCTCGCGAGGACTGGGCGCACCGCCTGGCGCACCGCGAGGACGTGAGCCGCTACGTGCTGTTCCATCTCACCTCGAGCGACTACCCGCGCGAGCTGAAGCGCGACCTGACCCACCTCGCGCGGCTGCGCGAGCTGGCGCGCGCCTACGCGGTCGTCACCAACGACCTCCTGGTGTGGGACTTCCTGAACGCGCTGCGCAGCCTGATCCGCGAGGTCCGGATCGAGGAGGGCACCACCTACCTCCACGACGTGGTGCTGAGCGAGCGCACCGTGCCGATCACGCTCGATCGCGAGAACCTGTACAACCACAACCGCTGGGGCACCTACGCGCTCTTCGACATCATCGGCTTCAGCCGCCGCACTCGCGAGGTCCTGAACGAGTACGCGGGGCTCGCGATCCAGAACCTGTTCGCGATCCGCCGCGACCGCCTCGGCGAATTCGACGGCCGCCCCGAGTCCTTCGAGGGCGACGCGGTGTTCGAGAGCTTCGAGCGCGCCATCGACGCGGTCCGCTACGTGTCGGTCTTCTACGACCACTACGAGAGCCAGCGCGTCATCAAGCGGCGCGTCTACGACAGCCCGATGGAGAGCCCCTTCGTGGACGGCATCCGGGTCGGGCTCGGCACCGGCGAGAGCGCCCTGATCTCGATCTACCAGGGCACCGCGCTCGACGG
>CAYMQR010000682.1:0-2648 GCA_964392195.1 uncultured bacterium
GCCGCTTCCGCGGCCTGCGCCTCGTCCACACGCGCGTGGAAGGTGCGGGGCTCTCGCGCGAGGACCTCACCGACCTCGCCCTGCTCCGCCTCGACCTGGTGGCCACGGTGGCGCTCGCCGACGACGGCCGCGCCGGACCGGTCTCGGTCGCCCACCTCGTACCGCCCGACGACGGCCACGAGCCGTGGCGGATCCTGCCGCCCAAGGGGGTCCACGACCTCGACCTGCCCTTCGACGAGACCATCCGCGCGCTGGAGGAGGAGTTCGACCGCAAGCTCGGCGCGATCGGCGTCGAGACCGGCGCCGAGCGCGCGATGCTGGTCTCGGTCACGCGCCACGGCGGCGAAGACGCCCGCCACTCGATCGACGAGCTGGAGCGGATCGCGGCCTCGGCCGGCCTGGTGGTGGTCGAGCGAATCCTGCAGCGCCGCGACAAGCTCGACGCCCACACGTTCATGGGGCGCGGGCGCGCCGAGGACGTCGCGATCCGCGCTCTCGGCAACGGCGCCACCGTGCTGGTCTTCGATCAGGACCTGTCGCCGTCGCAGTCGAAGGCGCTCTCCGATCTCACCCAGCTCAAGATCCTCGACCGCACCGGGCTGATCCTCGACCTGTTCGCGCAGCGCGCCCGCTCCCGCGACGGACGGCTGCAGGTCGAGCTGGCGCAGCTTCGCTACCGCATGCCGCACCTCAAGGCGCGCGACGACAGCCTCTCGCGGCTCTCGGGTGGGATCGGCGGGCGCGGTCCCGGCGAGACACGCCTGGAAGAAGACCGCCGCAAGGCGCGCGACCGGATCGCGCGGCTCGAGCGCGAGGTGGAGGTGCTGGCCGCCCAGCGCGCCGGACGGCGGGCGCGCCGCGAGCGCACCGGAGTGCCGGTGGTGGCGCTGGTCGGCTACACCAACGCGGGCAAGTCGTCGCTGCTCAACGCGCTCACCAAGGCCAAGGTCTTCACCCAGGACCGGCTCTTCGCGACCCTCGACCCCACCTCGAGGAAGCTGCGCTTCGCGTCGGGGCGGCTCGCGCTGGTGACCGACACGGTGGGCTTCATCCGTGACCTGCCGCCCGACCTGGTGGCCGCCTTCCGCGCCACGCTGGAAGAGCTGAGCGAGGCCGATCTGCTGCTGCACGTGGTCGACGGCTCGAGCCCGCGCGCGGCGGCGCAGATCGAGATCGTCGAGGACACGCTGCGCGACCTCGGGCTCGCCGAGATCCCCGCGATCGTCGCGCTCAACAAGTGCGACGCCGCCGATCGCGACGCGCTTTCCGCCTTGCAGCGCGATACCCAGGGTGTCATCCTCTCCGCGCACACCGGCGAGGGACTCGACACGCTCCTCGCGACGATCGAGCGGCTCCTGCCGCTGCGCCGCTGGGAGTCGAACGGGGCTCGCGAGGCGAGCGCCGCGGACGACGAGACCACCGACCGCGACGAAATCGTTCCGCCCCGACCGAGCGCATGACCGAGCCCACCGACGCCCTCGTCGACGACGCCTCGCCCGCCGGCAGCGATGCGGGCGGCGAGCCGGCGAGCGGCGACCTCGCCACCAAGATCTACCTGGGCATCTTCGTCACCTACGTGGTGCTCCTCGGCGTCGGGGTCTTCGCGGAGGCGTTCCACATCCAGTGGATCCTGAGCTGGCCGATCTATTGACCTGGCGGCGGCGCGACGCGCTCCGCCCGGAGGGATCATCCATGGCCCGTCGATCCGTCCTTATCCGGCGCTGTCTCGAGGCCGCCGCCGCGCTGGTCGCCGCGCTCGCGCTGCTCGCTCCCACACCCTCGCCGGTGGCGGCCGCCGAGCGCGCCGGCGCGCCCGGCGCGCCCGCCAAGAACCTCGCCGAGACCTTCGGCATCGACGTCGGCGATCGCGACGACGCGGTCGCCCAGATGCTCCAGCTCTCGGGCGGCCTCCGCATCATGAAGGTCGAGCCCGGCAGCGTGGGCTCGCGGATCTCCTACCCCGGCGTGCGCCGTCCCCTCGGCCGCGGCGACTTCATCCTCAAGGTGCGGGTCAAGGGTGTCGACGACCCTGGCGACCTGAAGAGCGGCGTCATCACCTCGCCCACCGAGTTCGTGAACGCTTGCAAGCGCGCTCGCCGACTGATCTGGGAGCAGCCCGGGCACAAGGGCATGCTGGAGGTCGATGTGTTCACCCAGGCCGGCTACAACATGGAGGACTGGAAGAACCTGACCTTCGAGGGCCCGCTCGACCTGAGCGGCCAGCCCGAGCCGCCCAAGGTCGACACCACGCCGATGAAGGCGCCCACGCCCGGCACCGGCGCCTGACCGCGCCGCGCGCTCGGCTGCGTCTTCGATTCCGGCCTTCGTTCGCTTCGCTTTCTCTCGAGGAGATCCCATGTCCGAGCTGGCGCTTCTGGGTGGCAAGCCCGTCCGCAGCGAGCCCTTCCCGCCCTGGCCCGTCCACGACGAGCGCGAGGCGAAGGCGCTGCAAGCGGTGCTCGCGTCCTCGAACTGGGGTGGCTACCCGTCGCCCAACACCCACGCCAAGGCGTTCGCCGAGCGCTTCGCCGCCGCCCACACGGCGCGCTTCTGCATCCCGGCGGCGAACGGCACCGTCACCCTCGAGATCGCGCTGCGCGCCGCGGGAGTGACGGCCGGCGACGAGGTCATCGTGACGCCGTACACGT
>CAYMQR010000683.1:0-2646 GCA_964392195.1 uncultured bacterium
GGCGCGGGACTGCCGATCGGCCTGCAGATCGTCGGCCCGCCGCTGCGCGAGGACACCCTGTTCCGCGTGGCCGGAGCCTGGGAAGGCGTCTCGGGATGGAAGAACCGCGTCGCACCGCTCGACGGCGAGTCGGCGGGAGGTGCCGCATGAGCCGCAACGACTGGGAAACGGTGATCGGCCTCGAGGTGCACGCGCAGCTCAAGACCGCGACCAAGCTCTTCTGCTCGTGCTCGACGCGCTTCGGCGAGGCGCCCAACTCGAACACCTGCCCGGTGTGCTCCGGCTACCCGGGCGTGCTGCCGGTGCTCAACGCCAACGCGGTCGAATACGCGCTGCGCGCCGCGCTGGCGCTCGGCTGCGAGATCCCGCCGATGTCGCGCTTCGCGCGCAAGAACTATTTCTATCCGGACCTGCCCAAGGGCTACCAGATCTCGCAATACGAGCTGCCGCTCGCGGTCCACGGCCACCTCGAGATCCCGTCCGGCGACAGCACCAAGCGGGTCGGCATCACCCGCGTCCACATGGAAGAGGACGCCGGCAAGCTCATGCACGCCGAGGGAGCGTCGAGCCTGGTAGATCTCAACCGCGCCGGCACACCGCTGGTCGAGATCGTCAGCGAGCCCGACATCCGCTCCGCCGCCGAGGCCGCCGACTACGTCCGCACGCTGCGCAGCATCCTCACCTACGCCGAGGTCTGCGACGGCAACATGGCGGAGGGCAGCCTGCGCTGCGACGCCAACGTCTCGGTGCGCCCACGGGGCTCGACCACCTTCGGCACCCGCGCCGAGATCAAGAACATGAACTCGTTCAAGTTCATCGAGAAGGCGATCAACTACGAGATCGATCGCCAGATCGAGCTGATCGAGGACGGCGGCAAGGTGGTCCAGGAGACGCGGCTCTTCGACTCGCGCACCGGCCGCACCGAGTCGATGCGCTCCAAGGAAGAGGCGCACGACTACCGCTACTTCCCCGAGCCCGACCTGCCGCCGCTGGTGGTCACCACCGCGCGCGTGGCCGAGGTCCAGGCGAGCCTGCCCGAGCTCCCCGACGCGCGCCGCAAGCGCTTCACCGACGCGCTCGGCCTGCCGCCCTACGACGCGCGGGTGCTCACCGAGACCCGCGAGCTCGCCGACTACTTCGAGGACGTGGTGAAGGCCGGCGCCGCACCCAAGGCCGCCAGCAACTGGGTCATGGGCGAGGTGCTGCGCGGCCTCAAGGGCGAGACGCCGGCGCCCTCCGACCTCAAGTGGCCGCCGCGCTACGTGGCGGAGCTGATCGCGATGGTGGACGCCGGCACGATCTCGGGGAGCGTCGCCAAGACGGTGATCGCGGAGGGGCTCGAGAGCGGCCAGGCGCCCGCCGAGATCGTGAAGGCGAAGGGGCTCACGCAGATCAGCGACGACTCGGCGCTGCTCGCCGAGGTCGACGCCGTCGTCGCCGCCAACCCCGGCGAGGTCGAGAAGTACCGCGCCGGCAAGGAAGCGCTGCTCGGCTTCTTCGTCGGCCAGGTGATGAAGCGCACCGGCGGCAAGGCCAACCCCAAGCGGCTCAACGAGATCGTGCGGGAGAAGCTCAAGGCCACCTGAGACCGGCCGGAGGCGGACGCTCCCGGTCCGGGACGCGCACACGCAGCGACGCATCGAGCCACGGGCTCGGAATTCGGTCCTGGACGAGCCTCGATCCAGGCAAGGGCGGAGAACGAGATGAGCTTCGAGACCGTGGAGTGGAAGAACGGCGAGGTAGTGCTGATCGACCAGCGCAAGCTGCCGGTCGAGGAGATCTACCTCTCGTGCAAGACGCTCGGCGAGGTGGCCGACGCGATCAAGACGATGGTGGTGCGGGGCGCGCCCGCGATCGGCGTGACCGCGGCGCTCGAGCTCGCGCAGGTCGCCCACCAGTACGGTGGCTCGGACCTCGACGACTTCGACAAGCGCTTCCACGCCGCCGCCGACACCCTCGCCGCCACCCGCCCCACCGCGGTCAACCTGTTCTGGGGCATCGAGCGCATGAAGCGCTGCTTCGCGGCGCTCGGCGCCGCGGGCCTCGCCGGCCTCAAGAAGGCGCTCATCGACGAGGCGGTGCGGATCCGCGAGGAGGACATCGAGGTGTGCAAGCGCCTCGGCGCCTTCGGCGCCGGCCTCCTCGGCGACAAGCCGCGCATCCTCACCCACTGCAACGCCGGCGCGCTCGCGACCGCGGGCTACGGCACGGCGCTCGGCGTGGTGCGCGCCGCCGCCGAGGCCGGCAAGGCGCCGACCGTGCTCGCCGACGAGACGCGCCCGTTCCTTCAGGGCGCCCGGCTCACCGCGTGGGAGCTCATGAAGGACTCGATCCCGGTCACGCTCATCACCGACAACATGGCGGGGCACATGATGAGCCTGGGGCGGATCGACTGCGTGGTGGTCGGCACCGACCGCGTGGCCGCCAACGGCGACGTCGCCAACAAGATCGGCACCTACACGGTGGCGGTGCTGGCGCACCGCCACGGGCTGCCGTTCTACGTCGCGGCCCCCACCAGCACCATCGACCTCGACTGCCCGACCGGCGCCGACATCCCGATCGAGCAGCGCGACCCCGCCGAGGTGACGCACGTCTTCGGTCAGGCGGTCGCCCCGCAGGGCGTGGTGGTCGCGAACCCGGCCTTCG
>CAYMQR010000684.1:0-2643 GCA_964392195.1 uncultured bacterium
ACGTCGATCGTGCCCTTCCACTCGAGCACCGTGACGCAGCTCGCGCCGATCTTCTTGCCGACCCTGGCCTCGCCGTTGGCCACCAGGTGCAGGCGCACCCCCAGGCTGCCCACCTTCGGCGACGCCAGCGTCATGTAGCTGCAGCCCGCGCCGTCCTTCCACACGGTCGCGCTGGCGTCGGGACCGTCGAAGACCTCGCGCGTGAGCACCTCCTGGATGAGCTCGTGATCGACGTGGATCGGGATCACGACCTCGGCGGCGCGCGCCGCCCGCGGCGCCATCGCGATCGCGGCCAGCGCCGCCACGGCGGCCCGGGGCCCCCGGGCCGAGCCGCGCTTCACCTCACACCGCCGGCAGCGCGTCGACGTTGCCGACCACCGAGGCGTCCGCGAGGACGCGCTCGGCGAGCACCATGGCGCGCGCGATGGCTTGATCCATGTCGAAGTAGCGGTATTCGCCGAGCCGTCCGCACAGCAGCAGGCCGGGGATCGCGTCGGCGCGTTCGCGGTAGCGCTGGTAGAGGCTCTGGTTCAGGTCATCGGGGAACGGGTACTCGTAGGCGCTCGGGTCCTCGGGCGAGTAGGTGATCTCGCGCGTGAGGACGGTGCCGTGGATGCGCGCGGCCAGGTCGGGCCGCATCATGTGCTTCCACTCGAGGGTGCGGATGTGCGGCCCGCCGGCGTGGGTCGGGTTGTTGACCTGGCCGCACGGCTGGGCGCGGTCGACCTCGGGCAGGTACTCGTGCACGCGGCGCTGGCCGCGGTAGTGGAGGCGGCCGAGGTCGAAGTCGAAGAACTCGTCGATCGGCCCGGTGAAGACCAGCAGGCGTCGCGCGCGCACCGCGTCGCGGTTCTTCAGGTAGTCGAAGTTGAGCAGCACCGGGATGCCGCGCAGCATCCCTTCCATGAGCCCCGCGTAGCCGAGCTCCGGGATGCCCTGGTGCTTGCAGTCGGGCTTGAGCCGCGGCTCGTCGTCGTGGCGCACGTCGAAGCGGGTGCAGAGCCGCGCCGCGAGCGCGTGCGACGGCACGCCCCACTGCTTCTCGTTGTATTCCTTGATGAAGAGCTCGTAGACGCGGCGGGGCATGAGCCCCAGCGCCGCCTCCTCGAAGTTCGCGGGCTGGCCCTTGAACTCGGGCTCCCAGCGCTCGCCCACCAGCTTCTTGATGTAGCTGCCCGCGATCGGCCACTGCGCGAGCTCGCCCTCGACCTCGCTCAGCAGCGCCGCCTCGTAGCGGTAGAACGAGCTGAAGCGGTTGACGAACTCCCAGATCCGATCGGACGAGGTGCGGAAGTAGTGCGGCCCGTAGGTGTGGATGCGGATGCCGCTCGGGTGGGCGTGGTCGTGGACGTTGCCTCCCATGTGGCCGCGGCGGTCCACGACGAGGACCTCGCGGCCCGCGTCCGCGAGGGCACGGGCGATGACGGCGCCGGTGAGGCCGGAGCCCACGATCAGGTAGTCGATGTTGATCATCGGTGAGCCGGGACCGCGGTGAATCCGGGGTGCTTCGCCCGTGTGGCCCTCGCCGCCCCTCGCGGGCGGTGGCCGCGTCCGGTGGATGTGCCGCCCGGGCGCCGAGCGCAGGCGTTGCACGTGGGCCGGACCCCGTGCCGGAACGAAAAAGATTAGCCGCGCGGAAATTGGCGCTCAAGCGCCATTTTCCGGCGCGCTGCCCCGTGGAGGGCGCTCGCTGGGCGAATCTTCTCTACCGGACCCGGAAAAAGCTTCTCGCGTGCGCGGCGGTCGAGGCGGGAAATCGATGGCGCTGCTTCCTTGGCCCGGATCGTGCGATCCCGACCCGCCATCGATCCCCCATCGATCCAGGCGAACCGCGGGAGCGCGTCGATGAGCGGCGGGCGGGTAGCGGGGCATGGCGTCGCCGCGGGCTCCTCGGAGCTCGGTGGTGGTGCACCGAAAAGCGAGGATCGTGCCGGCCGCGTGACGCTCAGCTCTCGAAGATGGGCTCGCTCGACGCGCGGGCGAAGCGCGGCAACGCGCTCAGCGAGCGCGGATCGAGGACCGGGTGCGAGCCATCGCTGGGCGGCAGGTAGAGCTCGACGTCCCAGCCGTTGACGGTCTCGGGGACCGACTCGAGGGCGTGGATGAGCGCCTCGATCGCGCGCTCGACGCCGCCCGGCTCGGCGCTCGCGCCGTAGCCGACCACCGGCGCGTACGGCCACTGCGTCCACCACAGGTCGAGGAAGATTCCGTTCGGCGCGCGCTCCACGACCAGCTCCCAGCGTCCGCGCTCCGAGTAGAGCTTGCGGCGGGCGCGGGCGGGATCGGGATGACGGCGATTCTCTCGGAACAACATGCCGGGCCTCCCCGACGGCGCCCCCGGCTCCACCCGCCGTCGTGTTCGGGTGTGATAATAAATCCATATCGATGGCTATTGCAAATCGAAATAGGCATGGTACTCTCAACTTGTGAGCCGACCGTCCGCGTCACCCGGCACGGCCCGGTGCCTCGCTCGTGGATGCCCGGGAGACCCAGCCATGGTGGTTGGGAGCACCCCTTGCGAAGCGCCGGTCCCGTGTGACGGGTCCGCGGGCGGTCGGCCACGTCGTTTTCTCGGGGGGCTGTTCCAGCCCCCCGCCCCGCCAAGAGCGCGGTCTCGGCGGGGCCCCACCCCCAAGTCACTCG
>CAYMQR010000685.1:0-2631 GCA_964392195.1 uncultured bacterium
CTCCAGCCGCTCGATGCCGAGCGCGCCGCACCGCAGGTGTAGCGGCGGGCGCGTGCCCGCCGGGATGCGATCGGCCGCCCATACGAGCGCTGCGGCTGCGAGGGACCGCAGCCCTCCAGGCTGGAGGGCCGCGATCCTTCGCGGCCGCTGCCCCCGCCGCTACTTCAGGTCGTAGCGCAGGTCGCTGACGAGGCCCGCGGCGACGTCGGCCTGCGCCTCACTGCCCGCCAGGTACGCATCGTACGCGGTGTCGCCGCGCAGGAAGCGCTCCATCCACGCGGTGGTGTACTTGCGCATGAGCTGGTCCTGGCGATCAGGCTGGTCGAGGGTCCGCGGGTTGTCGAGGAGCCCGCCGACGACGTCGCAGATCGAGCCGAGCGTGCAGAAGCCCACGTGGTTCCCGCCCGCGATCACGATCAGCTCCTTGGGGGCAGTGCCGGTCATCTGCTCGTAGGCGTCGACGCTGCCGTTGGCCGGCACGATCCCGTCGTTGGAGGCGGCGAGCAGGAGCGTCGGCGTGACGATCTTCGACATCGTCGCCTCGCCCAGCCCGCCCGCCGCGAGCGGCACCGCGGCGCCGATGCCGGGGTTCGTGACCTCGGCGAGGAGCACCGCGATCGCGCCCAGCGAGTGGCCGACGATCCCGCGCCGCTCGCCGTCGGCCAGCCCCGCGATCGGGCTGCCGGCGCGCTCGCTCTCGCTCACCAGGAAGTCGAGCGCCTCGACCAGCCCCTCGGCGCTCGCGAACGGCCCGCCGAAGCACGGGTTGGGCGGCGTGAACGTGATGACCACGTAGCCGTAGCCGGCGAGCTGCTCGCCGACCCACGTGTACCACTCCTTCACCGAGCACGTGCCCGGCGCCACCGATACGATCGGGAACGGCGCGCCGTCACTCGAGTCCGGGTACACGACCGTGGACGCGAACGTACCGTTCGCGTCGGTGAAGGCCGTGTCGTAGCGGGCGATCGCGTACGGCCCGGGCTGGTCGGGCGGTGGCGGGAGCGGCGCGCCGCCCGAGTCCGAGCATCCACCGATCGCGAGCGACGCCGAGAACATCAACGCGCCCAGCCACTCCTGCGGTCCACGAGACATCGCCCTCTCCTTCCCGGATCGATCGACGCGGGCTCGAAGGACTCCACTCACGCCGCGCGCGGCGCGGGCCAGCGGGCGAACCAGTCGCGCAGGCAGCGCGCGGTCGCCGAGCGGGCCGCGCGCTTGGCGGCCCTCAGTGAGCCGAGCTCGACCGGCGAGCCGCACGCCACGACCTCGCCACCCGCCTTGCCGCCGCCGGGCCCGAGGTCGATGACCCAGTCGGCCTCGGCGATGACGTCGAGGTGGTGCTCGATCACGATCACCGTGTCGCCGCGCTCCACCAGCAGGTGGAGCACCTCGATCAGCGAGCCGACGTCCGCGATCGAGAGCCCCGTGGTGGGCTCGTCGAGGACGTAGACAGAGCGCCCCGACGACGACTTGCCGAGCTCCTCGACGAGCTTGATGCGCTGCGCCTCGCCGCCCGAGAGCGTGGTGGAGGGCTGGCCGAGCGCCACGTAGCCGAGGTCGACCCGGCACATGAGGTCGAGCGCGCGGTGGATCGCGCCGTGAACCTGGAAGAACTCGCGCCCCTCCTCGGCGGTCATCGCGAGCACGTCGGCGATGGTCTTGCCGCGGAAGCGCACCTCGAGGGTCTCGCCGTTGAAGCGCTTCCCGCCGCACGCGTCGCAGGTGACCTTGGCGTCGGGAAGGAAGCTCATCTCCACCGTGAGCACCCCCTGGCCCTCGCACTTCTCGCAGCGCCCGCCGCGGACGTTGAACGAGAACCGCCCCGGCAAATAGCCGCGCGCCCGCGCCTCGGGCGTCGACGCATAGACCTTGCGGATCTCGTCCCACACGCCGGTGTAGGTGGCGGGGGTGGAGCGCGGGTTGCGGCCGATCGGCGTCTGGTCCACCTCGGAGACGCGCTGCACGGCCTCCACTCCGTCGAGCCCGGCGTTGGCGCCCGGCTGCACGGGTGCCTTGGTGACGCGGCGGCGCAGCTCCTGGAAGAGCACGTCGCGCACCAGCGTCGACTTGCCCGAGCCCGACACACCCGTGACGCAGGTGAGCGCGCCGAGCGGGAAGCGCACGTCCTCGCCCTTGAGGTTGTTCTCGGTGGGCGCGCGCAAGGTGAGCCAGCGACTCTCGCCGTCCGGCGCAGGCCGGCGGTTGCGGCGCCCGCGGCCCTCGCCGCGCAGCGCGCGGCCGGTGCGCGAGACGGCGTCGGCGGCGAGCTCTGCCGGCGAGCCCTGCGCCACCAGCAGCCCGCCCTCGCGACCCGCGCCGGGGCCGAGGTCGAGGACGTGGTCGGCGGCCTCGATCGTCTCCTCGTCGTGCTCGACCACCACCACCGTGTTGCCGAGGTCACGCAGCGTGTGGAGGGTGTCGATGAGGCGCGCGCTGTCGACCGGATGGAGGCCGATGGTGGGCTCGTCGAGGACGTAGAGCACGCCCGTGAGGTGGGACCCGAGCGACGCCGCGAGGCGGATGCGCTGCGCCTCGCCGCCCGAGAGCGTGTCGCCGCGGCGGTCGAGGCTCAGGTACCCGAGCCCGACCTGCTCGAGGAACTCGAGCTTGGGCACCAGCTCGCGGCGGATC
>CAYMQR010000686.1:0-2629 GCA_964392195.1 uncultured bacterium
TCACGTCCCGCCTCGGCGAGGTCGAGCTCGAGCGGGCGGGTCATGGCGGCGGTGCGCTGGAGCTCGGCCATCGTGACCCGCGGCAGCGCCTTGATGAGCGCGGGCCAACGCTCGGCGGCGAGCGGCGGGCGAGCGCCGCGCTCGATCTCGCTCAGGTAGGCGGGCGAGAGGCCGAGCTGCTTGGCGAGCTCGGCCTGGCTGTAACGCTCGGCCTTGCGCTCGCTGCGGAGATAACGCCCGAAGGCGGACGACGGCGTGGTGGTCATGGAGAGGCCCCTTCTGGATTACACATATTGCCAGTGGAAACTAATACAGGATGGCAGTGAAAAACATCAAAAGTTGCCAGTGAAAAATGTAGCAAGACGCTTTCCGCGTGATCCGTGAACGTCGTGAGAATGGGCCGAAATGGGCCTAAAGCGCCCCCCAGCAGCCGGAAATGCGCGCCCGAGGGCGGGCGCGGCCCCACCATCACCGGCCGGGACGGCCGGGCGGCCCGCCGACCGGCGGCGTCACAGCAGCTTCGGCACCGGCTGGCCGTTCGCCTCGAGCACCTGCACGTAGCGCTCGACCATCGCGGCGGCGTCCTCGAGCATCCAGATCTCGCCCTCGTCGTTGATGAGCGCCATGCCGTTGTTGACCACGAACAGGATCAGCGCGGGCTCGGTGGCGTCCTCGGGGACGTCGAGGGTGTGGACGGCGCCGGCCGGCTCGTAGACGTAGCCGCCGGGTGTCGCCCACCAGTCGTACTCGAGGTAGTGCCAGCGGCCCGAGATCGTGTAGGCGTGGACGTCGCCGAAGTGCTTGTGGCGCGGCAGCCGGACGCCGGGCGCGAAGCGCGAGAGCAGCGTGTAGCTGTTCTGGATCAGGTTGGCGCGCAGCACCTTCACCTCGATGCCGTCGATGAAGCACGCCCACGGATAGTCGTCGAAGCGCGCCACCACGGTGGCGGGGGTGCCGGGGAGGTCGGACATGCTCGTTCTCCTTCGGGGGGACGGGCTCGCCGCTGGCCGCTGCCTTCGGCCTCAGCGCCCGAACACGTGGTGAAGCAGCGCGTCGAGGAGCCGCGCGCGCCGCGTCGAGTAGGGGAACCAGGACCACTCGCGGCGGAAGCCGGTGCGGTCGGCGAACACCGCCTGGCGCACGCAGAACTGCCGCAGCCCCTCGGCGCCGCCGTGGCGGGTGCCCACACCGCTCTGCTTGAGGCCGCCGAACGGCAGCGCGGGGACCGCCGCCACCAGCACGCACTCGTTGAGGCACACGCTGCCGCTCTCGATGCGCTCCGCGATCGCGAGCCCGCGCTGGAAGTCGCGCGTCCACACGCTCGCGCTCAAGCCGTGCTCGCAGTCGTTGGCGTGACGGAGCGCCTCCTCGGCGTCCCTCACCACCTGCACCGGGATCACCGGCCCGAACGTCTCCTCGCGCATGATCGCCATGTCATCGCTCACGCCGGTGATGAGCGTGGGCGGGAAGTAGGCGCCGCTCGCGCTCGCGGCGCGGCTGCCGCCGAGCACCACCCGCGCGCCGCGCGCCACGGCGTCGGCCACGTGGCGCTCGACGATCTCGACCTGGCGCGGACCGATGAACGGCCCGTAGTCGACCTCGCGGCTGCCGTCGTCGGCGCCCACGCGCAGGCGCCGCAGCTCGGCCTCGAGCTTGCGCGTGAACGGCTCGGCCACGGCCTCTTCCACGTACACGCGCTCCACCGACATGCACACCTGGCCGCTCATCAGGCAGCCGCCCCACGCCGCGGCGCGCGCCGCGCGGTCGAGGTCGGCGTCGGCGAGCACGATCATGGGGTCGTTGCCGCCGAGCTCGAGGAGCACCGGCGTGAGGCGGCGGGCGGCGCGCTCCATCACCCGGCGGCCGGTCGCGGACGAGCCGGTCACGCACACCAGATCCGCGTGGTCCACCACCGCGGCGCCCACCTCGGGGCCGCCGATCACCGCCTGCAGGACGCCGGGCGGCAGCACGCGGTTGAGGGCGGTCACGGCCTCGAGCACGGCGACCGGCGTGATCTCGGACGGCTTCACGATCACCGCGTTGCCCGCGACCAGCGCGGGAAACGCGTCCACGAAGGTCAGGTGGAGCGGCGCGTTCCACGGCCCGAGCACCCCGACCAGCCCGCGCGGCTTGTAGAGGACGTAGCCGCGCTTGCCGACGAACGGCCGCGCGCTGACGCGCTCGCGGCGGAGCCAGCGCGGCGCCTTGCCCGAGAGCGCGCGCAGCTCGAGGCAGATCCCGAGCAGCTCGCCGACCACGTCCACCCGCGGCTTGCCGGTCTCGGCGGCGAGCGCGTCGAGGACCGCGGCGCGGCCCCGCACCAGCTCGCGGCGCGCGGCGTTCAGCGCCCGCACCCGCTCCTTCACCGAGAGCGCGGCCCACCCCGGCTGGGCGGCGCGGGCGCGCGCGGCCGCCGCGGCCACGGCGCCGGCGTCGTCCGCAGGCAGCTCGCGGAAGACGGTGCCGCGGGCGGCGTCGCGGACCGCCAGCGCGGCGGGCACGGCCGCCGTGGCCGCGGAGACGTCGATCGCGAGCGCGCTCACGACGCGATCTCGCCTCGCCGCAGCACGGCGGGCAATCCGCTCTCGGGGTGGAGCGTGGGCACGTACTTGAGCCGCGGATCACCGGG
>CAYMQR010000687.1:0-2601 GCA_964392195.1 uncultured bacterium
GGCGCCGTCGCCGCCTCCCCGCCCGCGGCCGGGCCGGCGGCCGGGATCACGGCGCCCGGCGCGGCGTCGGCGAGCGCGGCCGGCGTTCCCTCGGCGGCGCCGCCTTCGTTGGCGGCCGGGTCCGCGGCGCGGGTCGAGGCGCAGCCGCTCGCGATCAAGAGCGCGAGCCCGGTGGCGGCGGCCGCTCTCACGAGCGCGCTCCGCGGCCTCGCCAGCGGCGGATCCCGATCGCCGCGAGCAGCGCCGGCCCGAGCAGCGCCGCGGCGCGCGCGGTCGCGCTCCCGCCGCCGGTGACGGTGCTGCACACCAGCGTGTCGCACACGTCGCCGACGCCGTTGGCGTTCCAGTCGACCTGGTCGTAGTTGGCGTCGTTCGGGCAGTTGTCGCCGCCGTGGGGGATGCCGTCGCCGTCGGTGTCGGTGGTGCCGAGGGCCGCGCAGGCGTCGAACTGGAGCTTGGTGATGCGCGTCGCCCACTTGTTGCCGCTGCCGTACTCGGTGGTGAACCACATCGTGCAGTCGTCGTTGGGGTCGACGTTCATCGACGCGTAGTCGCCCCAGCGCGTGGTGCTGAGCTGGCTGGTCGCGCCGGCGCGGATCACGGTCTCCGCCTGTGGCAGGGTACCGAGCGGATCGTCCACCAGCCGGCCCGCGTAGCGGATCCCGGGCTTCACGGACGAGCTCGACACGCTGTAGCCGACCGCGATGCCGCCGAAGCGGTCCATCGCCGCGCTCGCCATCCAGCGCCCGGTGGCGTCGGGCGAGTAGGTGCCCTCCTGGTACTTGGTCCAGGCGCCGCCGTCGCTGCGGCGCAGCTCGAACCAGCGCACGCCGGCGCGGTCGTTGCCGTCGACGTCGGTGGCGAGGTTGCCGACCAGCGCCTCGTGGCCGTCGAGGAACTTGCGGTACTGGGCGCGCCACATCACCACCTCGCGCAGCGGGTCGAGCGGCAGCGGCGCGAACGGCTGCGGGATGCAGCTGAACGAGACCAGCCCGCACAGGTCCGAGTCGATCTCGGTGATGGCGACGTTGGTGGGGCCGCTCACGCTGGTGTTGGCCGGCGTGCTCCAGTCGACGTGCATGGTCCAGAGCTCGAGGAAGTCCTTGCTCGGGTCGTTCGAGCCGATGTTGTGGACCTCGTCGTCGCGGTGGCGCAGGAAGATCGCGGGCTCGCCGTCGGCGGGCGGCGCGTAGCCGTCCATGTCGGCGGGCTGCAGCATCTGGAAGCCGAACCCCGCGATGGCGGGCACGGTCAGGCGCTGGTAGGTCGCCGCCTGGCCGGCGAGCATCTTCACGCGGTCGAGGGCGTAGAGCGCGGGCGGGCCCTCGTTGGTGCCCACGTAGTAGCCGTCGGGCCACACCGCGTACTTGGGGTAGTCGGGGAAGTCCGGCACGGCGAAGTCGTACGCCCACCATCCGCCCGACACCGGGTCCGCGGTCTTGGAGACGTACGCGCACAGGTGGTTGCCGAGGCTCGCGAACTCGGTGAGCAGCCAGCGCTGCGCGAGGCGGTCGAAGAGCACCACCGGGTCACCGAGCCCGGTCGCGCACGAGCCGGTGCCGAGCCCGTCGAGGTTGCTCGGCCCCGCGACCAGCGCGCCGGTGGTCTTGTCGTAGACGGTGAAGAGGCCGCCGCCCGCCCCGTTGATCATCTGGATGTAGTGGGCGGGGCCGATCTCGCCGATCGTGTCGGGCGGATGGACGCCCGAGTAGCCCTGGCCCGCGATGTCGAGGACGGGCGTGGTGAACGCGCGGTCGTTGCCGCGTGGCGCCGCGCTCTGCGTCGCGAGCAGCGGATCGGTGCGGGGCGGCGCCGGAGTGCGCGCCGGGATGCCCGGCATCTTGCGGCGGCGCAGCGGGATCTCCTTGATCGGATCGCCGGGCTTCCAGGGCGCGACCTTGGGTAGGTCGCGGAGGTCGCGGTCCACCGAGATCGGGCGGACCGGATCGCTGCGGCGCGCGCCGCGGTAGGTCTCGGCGCGGGCCGGCGTGGCGGCCGTGAACAGCGCCGAGAGCAGCACCACCGCGAATGCGCCGCGCGATCGATGCTTCATGGTCTCACTCGAGGACCACGAGCTGACCGGCGACGTGCGCCGGGTGGAGCTGGCAGTTGATCGGGAACACGCCGGCCTTGTCGGCGGTGAAGGTCACCTCGGCGTTGCCGTTCGGGCCCTCGGCGGGCACCACCACGCCCACGTTGAAGGCCGGGATCGCGTACCCGTGATCGTTCGGCAGCTTGTTGACGAGCTTGAGCTTCACCGTGTCGCCCTTCTTCGCCGTGATGCTGGTCGGCAACCACACCTTCACGCCCTGCGCGGTCTCGACGTTGACCACGGTCACGGCCACCTCACCGGCGTGCGCCGCCCGCGGCGCGAGGCCCGCCACGGCGCCCGCCACCACCAGCGCCGCCAATCCACGCGTAAAGCCCGTCTTCATGTGCTCGCTCCTGGTCGTGGACCGACGCGGAATGCGCCGGTTCACCGGCCGAAGCTAACAGGCCGTTCCTGAACTCGCACCAGCGAGTTGGGGAACGGCCTGTCGGTGTTGTCTCGGGGGGCTGTTCCAGCCCCCCGCCCGCCTGGAGGGCGCGGCTCCGCCGCGC
>CAYMQR010000688.1:0-2593 GCA_964392195.1 uncultured bacterium
CGAGCTGGTCGTAGAGGTCCGTCCACTGCTCGCCTGACGCCACCGCGGCGAGCTCGGTGCGCGGGGTCGCGATCTCGAGCTTGAGGGTGCGCAGGTGGCCGGCGTCGACGATCGAGCACACCGGCTCGCCGTCCGGGCGCACCCGCGTCGCGCCCACCAGGTAGCGCGCGGTCTGCTCGATGGGTCGCTGTGTGGCCGAGAGCCCGATCCGCGCCGGTCGCGCGTGGCAGACGTGGTCGAGGCGCGCGAGCGTGAGCGAGAGGTGACTGCCGCGCTTGTCGCGCACCAGCGCGTGGATCTCGTCGACGATCACCGTGCGTACGTGGCGCAGGAGCTCGCGGCTCTTGGCCGCGGTGACCATCAAGTAGAGCGACTCGGGCGTTGTGATGAGGATGTGGGGGGGCTTGCGGAGCGCCTTCTGGCGCTCGGCGGCGGGCGTGTCCCCGGTGCGCACCCAGGTGCGGATGTCGGGCGGCGGATAGCCGAGCGCCGCCGCGGTGATCGCGAGCTGGGCGAGCGGCTCGTCGAGGTTCCTCTGGATGTCGTTCGAGAGCGCCTTGAGCGGCGAGACGTAGACCACCTCGATCCGGTCCTCGAGCGCCCCCACCTCGGCGGCGCGGTAGAGGCGGTCGAGGCTGGTCAGGAACGCGGCGAGGGTCTTGCCCGAGCCGGTGGGCGCCGCGATCAGCGTGTCGCGCCCCGCGAGGATTTCGGCCCACCCGCGCGCCTGCGGCTCGGTGGGGCCGCGGAAGCGGCTCGCGAACCAGTGCTGGATGACCGGGTGGAAGGCGCTCAGGATCGAGCCGGGCTCGCCCTCGGGCAGCGGCGCCCGTGCCAGCGCCGCCGCGGACGCCGGCACGAGTGCCGTGCTCGCCATCGGCAACGCGAGCTGGCCCGTCATGCGCGCGTCGCCCCGCTCGGATTCACTCGACGGTGACGGACTTGGCGAGGTTCCGGGGCTGGTCGATCTCGCAGCCGCGCTCGAGCGCCACGTAGTAGGCGAAGAGCTGGAGCGGCACCACCGTGAGCAGCGGTGTGAAGAGGTCGTCCGCCGCCGGCACGTGGATCACGTCGTCGGCCATCCGGTAGATGTCACGGTCGCCCTCGGTGGCCACGGCGATGACCGGGCCGCTGCGGGCGCGGATCTCCTGGATGTTCGACACCATCTTCTCGTACGAGCCGTCGCGCGGGACCAGGCACATCGACGGGAAGCTCGGGTCGATGAGCGCGATCGGGCCGTGCTTCATCTCGCCCGCCGCGTAGGCCTCGGCATGGAGATAGGAGATCTCCTTGAGCTTGAGCGCGCCTTCGAGCGCGATCGGGTAATTGAACTTGCGGCCCACGTACAGGAAGTTCGAGAAGTTCGCGTATTTCCTCGCGACCGCGTGGATCTGGTCGCGCTGCGCCAGGATGCGCTGGATCTTCTCCGGGATCGCCTCGAGCTCGCGGATGAACTGCCGGCCCTCGTTCACGTCCATCCGCTGGCGGCGTGCGAGGAGCAGCGTCAGCAGGTAGACGATCGTGAGCTGCGAGATGAACGCCTTGGTGGACGCAACGCCGATCTCGGGCCCGGCGTGGTTGTAGACGCCGGCGTGGGTCTCGCGGGCGATGTTCGAGCCCACCACGTTGACGATGCCGAGCACCAGGGCGCCCTTGCGCTTCGCCTCCTGCACCGCGGCGAGGGTGTCGAGCGTCTCGCCCGACTGGCTGATCGCGAGCACCGCCGTCTTGGGACGGAAGTTGAGCTTGCGGTAGCGGAACTCGCTGGCGAGGTCGACCTCCACCGAGTAGTCGGTGGCGGTCTCGAGGACGTAGCGGCCGAGCAGCCCCGCGTAATACGACGTGCCGCACGAGATGATGATGAGGCGGTCCATGTCGACCAGCCGGTCCAGCACCGCGTCGAGCCCACCGAGCTTCGCGATCCCCTCCGGCTCGATGATGCGGCCGCGCATCGCGTTGGCCACCGCCTCGGGCTGCTCGTGGATCTCCTTGAGCATGAAGTGGGCGTAGCCCTGCTTCTCGGCCGCGCTGACGTCCCAGTCCACGGTGGTGGGCGCGCGGAAGACCTTGCTCTCCTCGAGGTTGCGCAGGTGGTAGCCCTTGGGGCTCAGCACCGCGACGTCGTCATCCTGGAGGTAGACGACGTTCTTGGTGTGGCTGACGAGCGCCGACACGTCGGACGCCGCGAACACCTCACCGTCGCCGATGCCGATGATGAGCGGGCTGCCGCGGCGCGCGACCACGATCTGCTCGCTCTTCCCCTTCGCCACCACGCCGAGCCCGAAGGTGCCGCGGACCTCGCGCAGGGCGGCGAGCACGGCCTCCTCGAGGTCGCCGTGGGTCTCCTTCAGGTGCTCCTCGATCAGGTGCGCGAGGACCTCGGTGTCGGTCTCGGACTTGAAGACGTGCCCGCAGGCCATGAGCTTGGTCTTGAGGTCCTGGTAGTTCTCCACGATGCCGTTGTGGATGACGTAGACGTTGCCGCCGCAGTCGCCGTGGGGGTGGGCGTTCTCGGTGGACGGCTTGCCGTGGGTCGCCCAGCGGGTGTGCGCGATCCCGGCCTTGGCCGCGCAGGGCTTGGCGTAGACCACCT
>CAYMQR010000689.1:0-2589 GCA_964392195.1 uncultured bacterium
GGCCGCAGCAGCGGCTCGATCGGCCACGCGGTCATGTGTTCGTCGGATCGGCCACAATCGTCGCCGTCATGACCTTCCACGGCTTCCTGCTCCAGGCGACGTACCGGATCGAGGGTGGGCGGCCCGTCGTGCAGCTCTGGGGGCGACTCGACGACGGGCGCACGTTCCTGGCGCGCGAGACCCGCGAGGTGCCGCATTTCTGGATCCCGGCGGGCGACGCCGGGACCGCGCGTGCGCTGGGCGCGCGGCTCGCGCCCGAGCCGGGTCGCGCGAGCTTCGACGGCGAGCCCGTGGCGCGCGTGGAGGTGGACCTCCCGTCCCACGTGCCGCCGCTGCGGGCGCGCCTCGCGGCGGCCGGCATTCGCGCTTACGAGGCGGACGTGCGCTTCGCGCTGCGGCCGCTCATCGACCGTGGCATCCGCTCGCGCCTCGCGATCGACGGCTCTCCGCGCGCGCCGCGCTACGACGAGGCCGTCGAGGTGGTGTTCGACGACGCCGAGCTCGCCGCCGCGCCGCGTCCCGCGGACGCCGCGGCCACGCGGCCGAGCGTCCTCTCGTTCGACATCGAGACCGACCCCCGCGCGCGCCGCTTGCTCGCGATCTCGCTTCACGGCTGCGGCCACTCGGAGGTGCTGCTGCTCACGCCGCGCGGCTACGCGTGCCCCGAGTCCGCGACCCCCGCGCGCGACGAGCGCGAGCTGCTTGCGCTCTTCGGCGAGCGCGTCCGCGCCCTCGATCCGGACGTCCTCACCGGCTGGAACGTGATCGACTTCGACCTCGCCGTGCTCGCGCGCCTGGCAGAGCGCGGCGGCGCTCGGCTCGAGCTCGGACGCGGTCCCGGCGCCGTGCGGGTGCGGCCCGCGCGCGGCTTCTGGGACCGCGCCACCGCCTCGGCGCCCGGGCGCGTGGTGCTCGACGGCATCCACCTCTTGCGCAGCTCGTTCGTGCGCATGGAGAGCTACGCCCTCGGCGCCGTGGCGCGGGTGGTGCTCGGCGAGGGCAAGCTGATCGAGGGCCGCGACCGCGCCGAGGAGATCCTGCGGCTCTTCGAGGAGGACCGCTCGCGGCTGGTCGCCTACAACCTCACCGACGCGCGGCTGGTGATCGACATCCTCGCCAGGCTCGAGCTGATCGAGCTCGCCGTCGAGCGCAGCCTGCTCACCGGGATGGCGCTCGACCGGGTCAGCGCGAGCATCGCCTCGTTCGAGTTCCTCTACCTCTCGGAGCTCGCGCGCCGGGGCGTGGTCGGACCGACGCTCGCGAGCGCCGATCGCGACGCCGTCGCGACGGACTCCGGCGAGGAGCTCGAGCCGCTCGCCGTCGACGAGCCGGCCGAGCTGCCGCTCGGGCCCGCCCCGGAGAGCGACGACGGCGACGCCGCACCCGCGCCGTCACCGCGGGGTGCGCGAGCGGCGCCCCAGCCGTCCCGCGTCGCCGAGATGATGCTCGGCGGCCACGTCCTCGAGCCCCGCCCCGGGCTCTACGAATACGTGGTGGTGTTCGACTTCAAGAGCCTCTACCCGTCGCTGATCCGCACCTTCCAGCTCGATCCGCTCGGCTTCGTCCCGCGCGGCGCGGAGGCCGCCGACCCGATCGTCGCGCCCAACGGCGCCCGTTTCCGCCGCGAGCCGGGGATCCTGCCCGGCCTCCTCGACGAGCTCTTCCCGCGCCGCGAGCGCGCCAAGCACGAGCACCGTCCGCTCGAGGCGCAGGCGATCAAGATCCTCATGAACTCGTTCTACGGCGTGCTCGGCACCTCCGCGTGCCGCTTCTTCAACCCGGACGTGGCGAACGCGATCACCGCGTTCGGGCGCGAGTTGCTCTTGTGGACGAAGGCGCGGATCGAGTCGCTCGGACACGACGTCGTCTACGGTGACACCGACAGCCTGTTCGTGTGGCTGAGCGGAGGGCGCGACGCCGGCGCGCTCACCGTCGCCGAGGCCGCAGCTCGCGGCGAGGCGCTGCGCGAGGGCCTCAACGCCGACCTCGCAGCGATGATCGCCGAGCGTCACCGCGTCGAGTCGAAGCTCGACCTCGAGCTCGACACCGTCTTCCGGAAGCTGCTCCTGCTACCGCTCCGCCACGGCACCGGCGGCGCGCGCAAGCGCTACGCCGGCTGGGTCGAGGACGGACCGGGCGGCGCCGGCCACGTCGAGCTCACCGGGATGGAGGCGGTGCGCAGCGACTGGACGGACCTCGCCAAGCGCGTCCAGCTCGACCTCTACCAGCGGCTCTTCACCGGCGAGCCGGTCGAGCGCCACCTGCGCGAGATCGTCGACGGGCTGCGCGCGGGCCGCTTCGACGGCGAGCTCGTGTACCGCAAGATGCTGCGCAAGGACGTGTCCGCGTACGTGAAGACCACGCCGCCCCACGTCGCCGCCGCGCGCGCCACGGGCGCGCGCCCCGGCACCATGGTCTCCTACGTGGTGACCACGAGCGGCCCCGAGCCGGCGGAGCTTCGCCGCGGCGCGTTCGACCACGAGCACTACGTCGAGAAGCAGATCCGCCCGATCGCCGAGCCCGTGCTCGCGGTCCTCGGCCTCGACTTCGATCGTGCGGTGGGCGCGCAGCTCGAGCTCATGCTCGGTG
>CAYMQR010000690.1:0-2582 GCA_964392195.1 uncultured bacterium
TCACGATCCGCCCGCCGCGCTGCCGCAGCATGTGCGGGTAGACCGCGTGGACGCCGTGGAGGACGCCCATCAGGTTGACCTCGAGGATGCGCCGCCACACCTCGAGCGGGGTGTCGCGGATCTCGCCGCCCACCGCGACACCCGCGTTGTTGAAGGCGAGGTCGATCCGCCCCTCGCGCGCCACCAGCTCGTCGACCGCGCGCGTCACCGCGGCGGCGTCGGTGACGTCGAGGCTCGTGCCGGTGGCGGAGAGCCCGCGACCGCGCAGCTCGGCGGCCGCGCGCTCGGCGGCGTCGCCGTCGCGATCGGCGAGCCACACCCGCGCGCCGCGGGCCGCGAGCGCGCCTCCCACCGCGCGCCCGATCCCCGACGCACCGCCCGTGATCCACGCCACCTGCCCGGCACCCACGCTTGACCGCCGCATCGCTCTTCCCTATCACGGACCGGCCCGTCCCCGAGGAGGAGCTCCCATGATCGCGTTCCCGATGCGGCGCCTCGCCGCGCTCACGGTGGCGCTCGCGCTCGCCGCCACCGCCGCCTGCGGCAAGAAGGCGCCGTCGCCCGAGACCGTGTCCCGCGAGGCCATGTCCGCCACCACCACGCTGATCCTCGACGGCATCCCGGAGCGGCCCGGCGGCGACCTGCTGGTGGGCGCCGCCACCGTCGACCTCACGCCCTACGACGAGGCCGCCGCCGGCGACGTCTACATCGCGGGCTTCGGCCCCGGCCGCACCTCCGAGGGCGTCCTCGACCCGGTCACCGGCCGCGTGCTCTACGTCGACGACGGCCAGCAGTGGGTGGTGCTCGCGTGGCTCGACTTCGTGGGGCTGCTCAACGACGAGGTGCGCGGCATCCGCGGGCTGGTCACCCGCGAGCATCCCGAGCGCGTGATCGTGGGCTCGACCCACAACCACGAGGGCCCCGACACCATGGGCTACTGGGGCCCCGGCGTGTTGCTGCCGGTCGCGTCGGGCAAGGACCCCGAATACATGACGTGGATGCGCGGCCAGGTGGCCGACGCGATCGCGCGCGCCGTCCGCGGCGCCAAGCCCGCGCGGCTGCGCTTCGCGACCGCCACCGTGGAGGAGGGCGTGTCGGCGAACCTGTGGTTCCCGGACGACCCGAGCCGCAAGGACAACGACATGACGGTGCTCGCCGCCGAGGACCTCGACGGCAAGCGCATCGCGACGCTGGTCAACTACGCCTGCCACGCGGAGGCGCTGTTCGAGAACAACGAGCTGCTCTCGGCCGACTTCCCGGGCCGTCTCTACCGGGAGCTCGACGCCTACAACCCGGGCTCGGTGCCGATCTTCGTGCCGGGCGCGATCGGCGGGATGGTGATCCCTTACCCCAACCGCTGGGACAAGCGCGACGAGTTCGAGGACTTCACGCTGCGGGTGGCGTTCATCGACCGCGCCGGAGACATCCTCGCGCAGACCGCCGAGGGCGCGCTCGCCGCGGCGCCGCCGCCGATCGGCCCGCAAGGCGTCACGCTCGCCCACGAGAGCCGCGAGATCTGGCTCGAGCTCGACAACACGATCTTCGAGGTCGTGACCGCGCTCGGCATCGTGAGCCTCGGCGACCGCCCCACCCAGGACGACCGCTTCCGGGCCGAAGTGCACCGCATCGACCTCGGCCCGGCGCGCATCCTGACCGTCCCCGGCGAGATCTTCCCGAGCCTGGGCTTTCTCTACAAGCGGTGGCTCGCCACGCCCTACCCGTTCATCTTCGGGCTCGCCACCGACGAGCTCGGCTACATCATGGGCGCGAAGGAGTTCGAGGACTCCACCTACGAATACGAGCAGTCGATGTCGGCCGGCCCCGCTACCGGACCGACCCTCACCCACGCCGTTCACGACCTCCTTGGCGCTACGGAGCCACCACCCCCGGAGGTCGTTGGTCCCTGAGGGTCACCGCGCTGTAACGAGGCACGTTCGGGATTCGGACTACCCGGTTCGAGGGGCCGTCTGGAATCTGGACAACCCGTTCTTGCACCTCGTGTTTCGGCTCCCTTCTGCAAGGCGCTTTCATGCAGAGCGGGTTGGCAAGGCGCTTGCTCTGATCGGCGGCCAAGACGGGCAAGCGTAGGATGGATCGTGGGTTCCACACGGGGATGAGTCGGATGGGCCGCCTCGGCTCGTGACCTAGCTTTCCCTCTCTCCTGCTCCTTCGAGGTCGCGGCTCCCAACGGAGTCGCGACCTCGTTTTTTCTGGGTGGCCCGGCGCCTCCGGTATGGAGGGCCCGCCTCCGGGCGGGCCGCGGCGCGGCAGAGCCGCGCCCTCCAGACCACGTCGGACGCTGTGCGCAGCATCGCGACGCCGCTCGGCGCGCTCCGGCGCGCCCGGCTGCTGGAATCCTGCACGAGCAGGTGCGATGACGGGGGCGCACGCGTGCGCCCGCGCGTTCGCACGGCTCCACTCCGAGGAGGCCGCCCGATGCCCCGACCCTCGACCCGCCGCCGCCCCACGCCCGCCGCCGCGCGCCCGCGCGTGTCGCTCGGCGCCGCCGGGCTCGTCGCCGCGCTGGGCATCGCGATCGGCGTCGCGGCTAGCGGTGGCGCGGCACGCCCGCGCTTCGACCC
>CAYMQR010000691.1:0-2567 GCA_964392195.1 uncultured bacterium
TTCGGTGAATGTGCAACAGCGACGCGGACGGGGGCTGAATGCCGAAGCTATCGTGCAGGACCTTCGCCACCGGCGCCAGGCAGTTGGTGGTGCAGGAGGCGTTGGAGATGATGTGGTGCTTGGCGGGGTCGTAGACCGTGTGGTTCACGCCGTAGCAGAGCGTCACGTCCTCGTTCTTGGCGGGGGCCGAGATGATGACCTTCTTGGCGCCCGCGGCGAGGTGCTTGGCCGCGCCGTCGCGGTCCGTGAACTTGCCGGTCGACTCGACCACGATGTCGACCTTCAGGTCCTTCCACGGCAGCGCCGCGGGGTCCTTCTGCGCCGTCACCTTGATCTCTTTCCCGTCGATGATCAGGCTCTCGGCGCCCGCCTTGACCTCGCCCGGGAAGGTGCGGTGGATCGAGTCGTACTTGAACAGGTGCGTGAGGGTCTTGGGATCGGTGAGATCGTTGATCGCCACGAACTCGAGATCCTTGCAGCCGAGCCCAGCACGCATCACCAGTCGTCCGATTCGGCCGAAGCCGTTCACTGCCACGCGAACGCTCATGCGTAGACCTCCTCCAGTGGAAGCAATGCTCGAGAGTTTCGGATCGACCGGTGCGTGAGCCCCGCGCCCTGCACCGCCCCAGCCTCCGCGAAGCCCGGCGCCGGCCCGATCCGGCGCAAAACCCCTTGGAAAGCCTCGAAAACTACCCACCCTCCTCGCGGGGCGTCAAACCCGATCCGGGTCCGGCGGCCCGCGGCGGGATCGGGGCGGAGTCGATCGGGGCCGAGGTCAAGCGAGGAGCGTGCCCAAACGCCCGTCGCGGCGCCGAGATCGCGCGCAGCGCGCCGGAATCGTGCATTTTTCCCGCGCGTGGTGCGTTCCGAGGCGTGACCGGCGCTGGTCCCGGCTCGGCGCTCACCCCGGGTTCCGTGCTCGCTCCGTTTCCGCCCGGTGACGGGTGCCCGTCGGCGGCGCCGCGCCGCGTCCGGGGGCGGTGCAGGGTGCCGCGCCCGACGAGGGCCGCGGCGTGAGCGACCCGACCCTCGACTTCTCGGGGCGGCGCTCCGGCCTACCGGCGCGCGAGGCGAGCGCGCCCGGCGAGGCGCAGCGCGTCGAGGGCGAGATCGAGCGCGTGGTCTACGAGAGCCCGGCGGGCGACTGGCGGGTGCTGCGCATCAAGCCGGCGGGGCGCGGCGACCCGATCAAGGTGGTGGGGCGCTTCCCGTCCTTCTTCCTGGGGCAGGTGATCCGCGTCGAGGGCCGCTGGGAGACCGACCCGCGCTTCGGCCAGCAGTTCCGCGCCAGCGCCGTCGAGCTGGTCGCGCCGACGACGCGCGCCGGCATCGAGCGCTACCTGTCGTCGGGGCTGGTGAAGGGCGTCGGCGCCGGGACCGCCAAGCGCATCGTCGAGGCCCTCGGCGACGACGCGCTGCGGGTCATCGCCGACGAGCCCGACCGGCTGCGCGCGGTGAAGGGGCTCGGGCGCTCCAAGGCGGCGCTGATCGCCGAGGCGGTGCAGGCGCAGCTCGGCGTCGGCAACACCGTGGCGTTCCTGCACTCGGTGGGGCTCGGCGCGGGGCTCGCGCGGCGCGTGATCGGCGCGTGGGGGAAGGACACCGTGCGCCGCATCCAGGCCAACCCGTACGACCTGGCCACCGACATCCGCGGCATCGGCTTCCAGACCGCGGACCAGATCGCGCGCGCCCTCGGGCTACCCGCCGACTCGCCGCTCCGGATGCGCGCCGGCGTGCTCCACCAGCTCGGCGAGATGGCGAACCGCGGCCACGTCTACGTGCCGGCCGCGACGCTGGCCGCCGAGGCCGCGCGCGCCCTCGGCGCCGACCTGGCGCTGGTGGAGGTGGCGATCTCGGACCTCGCCGCCGCCGATCGGGTGGTGGTCGAGGAGCTGCGCGGGCGCGACGAGCGCGCCGTCTACCTGCCGGTGTTGGCGCACGCCGAGCGCGAGACGGCGCGGCGCCTGGGCGCGCTGATCCACGCCGGTGGGGCGCCCCAGCCCGCCCCGGGCGACGCCGCCTTCGACGCCACGGTGGCGGCGGTCGAACGCGAGCTTCACATCGAGCTCGCGCCGCTGCAGCGCGACGCGGTGCGCGCCGCGATCGAGCGCAAGGTGGTGGTCATCACCGGCGGACCCGGTACCGGTAAGACCACGATCATCCGCGCGATCGTGAGGCTCTTGCAGCGCGCCGGCAAACGCCTGGCGCTCGCCGCGCCCACCGGGCGCGCCGCGCGGCGCATGGCCGAGGCCACCGAGCACGGCGCCGCCACCATCCACCGCCTCCTCGAGTTCCACCCGCCCACCAGCGAGTTCCAGCGCAACGAGGACCAGCCGCTCGACGTCGACTGGCTGATCGTCGACGAGGCGTCGATGATCGACCTGCCACTCATGGAGGCGCTCCTCGAGGCGCTCCGGCCCGAGGCGCGGCTGGTGCTGGTGGGCGACGCGGACCAGCTCCCGAGCGTGGGCCCCGGCGCGGTCCTCGGCGACGTCATCGCCTCCGGCGCCGTCACGGTGGTGCGGCTGAGCGAGATCTTCCGCCAGGCGGCGCAGAGCGGGATCGTG
>CAYMQR010000692.1:0-2566 GCA_964392195.1 uncultured bacterium
CGGATCCTCACCCGTGAAGCGCCGCTCCGCCGCGCTCGCGACCGCGCTGCTCGCGGTGCTCCTCCTCGGCACGTTGGTGGTGGGTGTCGGCACCGGCCCGGTCACGATCCGTCCCGCGCGGGTGGCGGAGATCGTGCGCGAGCTCGCGGCGGGCGGTACCCCGGCCGTGGGCGTGAGCGACACCGAGCGCCGCATCGTGCGCGACGTGCGGCTGCCGCGCGTCATCCTGGCCGGGCTGGTGGGGCTCGCGCTCGCGGCCTCCGGCACCGTGATGCAGGGCATCTTCCGCAACCCGCTCGCCGAGCCCTACCTGCTCGGGCTCTCGAGCGGCGCGACCATGGGCGCCGCGGCGGTGATCGCCCTCGGCGGCGATCGGCTGAGCCCGGCGTTCGTCCCCGCGGCGGCGTTCTGCGGCAGCTTGCTCGCGGTGACGGTCGTGTACCGGATCGGCCGCTCGGGCTCGACGCTGAGCGACGGCGCCACGCTCGTGCTCGCGGGCGTCGCGCTCTCGGCGCTCTTCGCCTCGATCACCAGCTTCTGCATCGTGGTGTCGAGCCCCGACCAGACCCGCGGCATCGTGTTCTGGATGATGGGCGGGCTGGCGGGCGCGCAGTGGCACCAGGTGTGGCCGCTCGCGCTGGTGGTGGGCGTGTGCGTGCCGGTGATGCTCGCCTTCGCCCGCGACCTCGACGCGCTCGCGCTCGGCGAGGCGATGGCCGCGCACCTCGGCGTCAACCCGGCGTGGGTGCAGCGCACGCTGCTGGTGGCGGCAGCGCTGCTCACCGCGTCGTGCGTCGCGGCGGCCGGCACCATCGGCTTCATCGGGCTGATCGTGCCGCACGCGCTCAGGCTGGTGGTGGGACCGGACCACCGCGGCTTGCTGCCCACCGCGGCGCTCGCCGGCGCGATCCTGCTGATCGCGTGCGACACCGCGGCGCGCACCGTCGCCAAGCCCACCGAGATCCCGGTGGGGATCCTCACCGCGCTCCTCGGCGCGCCGTTCTTCCTCTACCTGCTGCGTCGGCGAACCGCGGCCGGACGCCGACCGTGGGGCGCCGACGAGTGAACGACCGATGAACGTCCGCATCGACGACGTCGAGCTCCGCTACGACGGCACGGCGGTGCTGAGCGAGGTGACGCTCGAGGTGCGGACCGGCGAGCTCGTCGCGCTGGTCGGCCCCAACGGCGCCGGCAAGACCACGCTGCTGCGCGCGATCTCGGGGCTGCTCGCGCCAAGCCACGGCGCCGTGTTCCTCGATCGCGACCCAGTCGCGTCGCTCGCGCCACGCGCGATCGCCACCCGCCTCGCGTCCGTCGAGCAGGCGATCCGCTGCCCCGACGAGCTGCGCGTGTGGGAGGCGGTGGCGCTCGGGCGGCTGCCGCACCTCGGCCGCTTCGAGGCCCTCGGCGAGCGCGACCGCACGATCGTCACCGCGGCGCTCGAGCGCACCGAGGCCACCGTGCTCGCCGAGCGACGCGTCACGACGCTCTCGAGCGGCGAGCGGCAGCGCGTGTGGCTCGCCATGGCGCTCGCGCAGGAGCCGCGCGTGCTGCTCCTCGACGAGCCCACCTCGCACCTCGACATCCACTTCCAGATGACGATCCTCGAGCTGGTGAGGAGCCTCGCCGCCGGCGGGCTCACGGTGATCGCGTCCCTCCACGACCTCAACCTCGCCGCCGAGTTCGCCGACCGCGTGGCACTCGTCGCAGAGCACCGGCTGGTGGGCTGCGGCACGCCCGCCGAGATCCTCACCGAGGAGCGCCTCGAGCGCGCCTACCGCACCCGCGTCGAGCGCGTGCCCCTCGCGGGCGGCGGCTTCCTCGTCCGCCCGCGCCCGAGCCGCGCGGGCGGGTGAGGACGGACTGGAGCGTCGGTGCTCCGTCACCGGCCCGGCGCTAGATCGCTGGCGGCCGACGGAGCGGCCGCGCTCCAGAGCGGCGCTCACGCCCGCGCGCCTGGTGCGCCGCCGCTGCGGTGGCGTGACGCGCCTCGCGCGGTAAGCTCTCGGCCTCGTGCCCGGACGGCGCCGCGCTGGCGTGCCGCGTGTCCTGGCGGAAGCGACTCATGAACTACGTCGGCCGCGGACGCCACTACGGTTGGTTGCGGCCGATCGTCGAGCGGCTGGTGCTCAAGCTCGCGGTGGGAGGCTGGCCCGCGCGCCTGGCGCGCGCGCTGGGCGCGCAGCGCACGGTGCACACGCTGGTCCACGAGGTGCCGGCGGCCGAGTGGCCCGACGGCCTGCGGCCGCTCACCTTCGCGTTCGGCTCGGACTTCCACGCCGGACCCACCACCCACCCCAAGCTCATCGAGCTCGCCTTCGAGCGCATGGCCGCCGCGAAGCCCGACGTGCTGCTCCTCGGCGGCGACTTCATCTACATCGAGGCGGCCTTCATCGAGGACATCGCGCGCGCCGCGGAGCGGCTCGAGGCGCCGCTCGGCAAGTTCGCGGTGCTCGGCAACCACGACCTGTGGACCGACTACCTGCACATCACGCGGCGCCTGGAAGACGCCGGCGTCGAGGTGCTGATCAACCGCTCGGCGCAGCTCCCCCGGCCCTTCGACCAC
>CAYMQR010000693.1:0-2566 GCA_964392195.1 uncultured bacterium
CTGGTACTGATGGCCGGCGAGCGCGTCCAGGTCGAGCGGATGGGCGCGCTCGATGATGCGGTGGAGCTGAGCGTTGTTCATCTTCAGCAGGTCGGCGAGCGTCAGCAGGTCGGGCGAAGCCATGGGGCCTCCTCTGGGTGGGGAGCGATCGTTGCGGCGGTCGGGGTCGATCGGGACGAGCCGAGGCTCAGTCCCGCTTCGGCTGGCGGGCCGGGCGATCGACGAGGCCGAGGACCGTGCGGCGGATCGGCTCGCCGACCACCCGCCCCAGCGCGATCGGCCAGCGGATGCGCCGCGGGAACATGTGGTGGGCGCGGCCGCGCTCGATCGCCCACAGCATCTCGCGCACCGCGCGCTCCTTCTCGATGATGAGCGACTTGACCGGCACCTCGGCCGGATCGAGCCCCTCGGTGTAGGTGAAGCCCGGGTAGAGCGCCACGAAGCGGATCGGCGTCTGAGCGAGCTCGATGCGGCATGCGTCGAGCAACACCCGCCCCGCCGCCTTGGCGGCGCTGTAGGGTCCCGACTTGGGCAGGCCGAAGGTGCCGGCCGGCGAGCCGGTGTAGGCGATCGTCCCGCCGCGCTCGCGCATGTGGTCGATGAGCGGGCACAGGAAGTTGACCAGCGTGTCGTAGTTGGTACGCATGGTGCCGAGCACCTCCTCGGCAGGGATCGTGCCCATGCGCTGAGCCGGCGAGCCACCGGCGTTGATGACCGCGACGTCGATCGAGCCGAAGCGCTCGATCGCGGCGGCGACCACCGCCCGGCTCGCCTCGGTGTCGGTGGCGTCCGCCGCGTGCACCAGGCAGCGGCTGCCCTTCGCGGTCACCTCGCGCTCCAGCTCGCGCAGCAGCGGCTCGCGCCGCGCGGTCACCACCAGCGCGTTGTCGCGGTCCGAGAGCGCGACGGCGAGCGCGCGACCCAGGCCGGAGGAGGCGCCGGTGATCAGGATGGTCTTCTTGCTCAGCTCCACGGGTCGCTCTCCTTCGCTCGGATCGTGCCCCTCAGGCTGCGCCACGCTTGGCGCGCGGCTTGGCGTCGCGGCGCCGGCGTGGCGGCGCGGGTGCGCCGCGCTCGGCGCGCGCGCGGAAGCCCGCGAGGAGCACCTCGGTGACCTCGAGCGTACCGCCTCCCTCGCCCCACAGCCGACGTCCCAGGTCGCCCATGCCGACCCGGACCAGGTTCCCCAGTGTGACCGTTAGCAGCGCGGCCCGCACCGGCGCGCCGCTCGGCAGTCCGGCGGCGCCGCGGAACGAGCGCTCCACCTTGTCGAGCATCGGCGTCACGATCTCCTCGATCTGCGCCCGGCCCGCGCCGCCGGGCCGCATGGCCTCGGCGAGCAGGACCACCGCGAGGTTCGGATGGCGCTCGACGATGCGGCGCACCGCCAGCACCACCGCCTCGAAGCGCTCGGTGGCGGTGTCGCTGCCGAGCAGCGCCTCGTACACCTCGTCGCGGCCGCGCTGCAGCACCCGCCCGATCACCTCGCCGAGCAGCGCCTCCTTGGAGCCGAAGTGGTGAAGCAGCGACGGCCCGCGGATCCCGACGTCCTGGGCGATCGCGGCGAGCGCGGTGCCCTCGACGCCGTGCCGCTCGAAGCGCCGCTCCGCGGCGTCGAGGATGCGGGTGCGGGTGTCCGGCACCCGACCTCGGGTGGTCCTGGCCATCGTGTCCTCTCCTCGCCTCGTGCGTGCGTACGTCCGGCTCACGGCGCGACCGCGGGAAGCCCCCACCCCGGCGCGCCGCTCGCGGCGACGCGCTCGATCACCGGCGGTCCGTCGCCGATCCACAGCACCACCTCGGCTCCTCGCGGGACGTCGACGACCAGCACGCTCGGCGACTCGCGCGAGATGCTCCCCCGACCACCCGACCACCGCACCCGGAAGCCGTCGGCGAGGTCCGACTCGATCCGCAGCGGCTCACCCGCCAGGCTCTTCACCTGGACCACCGCGGTGTGCCCCTCGCGGCGCGCCGCGGACACGACGAAGCCACCTTCTGCCCGCAGGTCGCGGAACGCGGCGTCGCTCCATCCGGGCGGCGTGCCCACGAAGAGCCGCACCAGCCCGGGGCGCGACTGGAACACCAGGCGGTGGACCGCGTCGGCCGCCGAGAGCGGCGTCTCGATCACCGGGTTGATGGCCTCCTCGCTCCACGACTCGGCGTAGAACGTGTTGGGCCGGAAGAACTCGAACGCGCGCTCGAGCTGGGCGAGCGCCGCCGCGCCGTCACCGAGCGAGGCCTCGACCTTGGCCGCGTAGGCGCGCGCGTAGCCGAGGAAGTCGGTGCTCGACTCGCCGAGCGTGAGCCAGCGCTCGAAGGAGCGCTCGATGAGCGCGCGGTCGGCGGGATCGGTGGGATCCAGCAGCGGCAGCTCGTCGATCGCGAGCAGGTGCGAGTAGTGGCGGTGGCCCACGGTCTGCGGCACGCCCTCGGCGAGCCACAGCCCGTCGTCGGCCCCCTGCGGGAAGCGGATCGCCGCGCGCACCTCGCGCCACGTGGGCGCGAGCGGGTCTTCGAGCCCCAGGCGCCGGTCCGCCTCGAGCAGCGCGTCGAGCGCCCACGCGAG
>CAYMQR010000694.1:0-2543 GCA_964392195.1 uncultured bacterium
CTGGCTGCCAACCCCGGCCTGTCGATGACCCAGCTCCGTGAACAGGTCCTCCGCAACGGCGACCCGATCAGCTCGATGGACGGCACCACGGCGACCGGCATGCGCCTCAACGCCTTCAAGGCCGTCACCAACGCGACGACCGTCGCGCCGGACCGTGACGGTGACGGCGATCCGGATCTCAACGACAACTGCCCGTACGTGGCGAACGCCGATCAGGCCGACGCCAACGCGGACGGCGTGGGCGACGCGTGCGCCTGCGGCGGTGGCGGTGGCTGCGGCGGCGCGATCACCGAGGAGTGATCGCATCGATCGCTGCGTCGCGTCGCTGACCTGAGCGACGACGAGGGCCGGTGGGTTCCCCCACCGGCCCTCGCTGTTTTCCGGGTCGGCCTCTCGGGCGGCCAGCCTACTTGCCGGCGGGCGCGGCGGGATTGCGGGCCTTCGCGTAACCGCCCACGAACTCCTCGAACGAGAGCGAGCCGTCCTTGCGCCCGAGCGAGTCGAGGAGGCGCTGCACCGTCGGCTTGGCGCTCGCCGGTACCTCGTCCAGGGTCAGCTTGTCGTCGTGGTTCTCGTCCCACTGGACGAACAGCGCCTCGGGCTGGTCCTCGCCCCGCGCGAGGCCCGGTCCGTTGGCGAGGATCTCGTTGCTGGCGCTCTCGAACTCGCCGCGGCTGAGACGCCCGTCGTGGTTCGCGTCGCCGACCCGCAGCAGGTCGTCGTACGCGACGCTCGGGTCCTTGGTCGCCTCGGCCTTGGTGATCCAGCCGTCGTGGTTGGCGTCGAGCGCCTCGAAGCGCGCGGCGGTATCGGCGCCGCTGTCGGTGCCGTCCTCGTCCTGCGCGGTCGCCACGCTCGCCGTCGCGGCGAGCACTCCGGCGACGATCAGCGACAGGAGGCGTCGAGGCTCACGGATGTCTGTTCGCGCCACGGATCGGCTCCTTTCGAGCGGCGCGTGCCGTCGTGGGCCGCCGCTCGTGGCGGAGCCTAGCCGACTCGAGCGCGCCGTGGCCGCTAAATGGCACGGAGACGCGGGTTTGACGGCCACGGAGACCGAGGCTTAGTCTGACGCTTCCTCCCCTCGCGCAAGCTCGAGGCAGCCTCCGGGTCCCGAGCGGTTGGTCCCGATCCACGCGCCGCTCGCGCGTCTCGCTCGCATCCGCCCCGCACGCATGCACGTCCTGCTGGTCAACACGAGCCACGTCGTCGGCAAGCACTACGTGGTGCTGCCGCCGCTGAACCTCGGCTACATCGCGGAGGCCGCCCGCCGCGAAGGCCACACCATCGACGTCGTCGACGCCATCAAGGACGACATGGGGCCCGCCGAGTTCGGCGCGCTGCTCGACCAGAAGGGCGCCTCGTACGACGTGATGGGCTTCTCGTACTTCTCGCCCATGCGCGCGAACGTGCTCGCGTTCAGCCGCATGGCGCGCGAGAAGTTCCCGTCCACGCCGCTGGTGGTGGGCGGCCCCCACCCCATCTTCGAGCCGGAGGAGACGCTCCAGTCGGCGCCGTGGATGGACTTCGCCATGACCGGCGAGGGCGAAGAGGCCTTCCCGCGGCTGCTCGCCGAGCTCTCGAACGGCCGCCGCTTCGAGTCGGTCCCCAACCTGGCGTGGCGCGAGAACGGCACGATCCGCCGCACCGCCGCGCGCTGGATCGAGGACATCAACCGCATCCCGATCCCGGCGTGGGATCTGATGCGCCCCGACCGCTACCCGCTGGTGCCGAACGGCATCTTCTCCGGGGCCGACCGGATCGCGCCGGTGATGCTGACGCGCGGTTGTCCGTATCCGTGCAAGTTCTGCGGCGCGCCCACCAAGGCCGGCAAGGCGATCCGCACCCGCGACGCCGAGAACGTCGCCGCGGAAGCCGAGCTCCTCATGACCGACTACGGCGTCGAGGAGCTCCACGTCATGGACGACGTCTTCACCACCAAGCGCGCCAACTGCGTGGCGGTGTGCGAGGCGTTCCTGCGCATGAAGCGCACGCCGCGCTGGATGCTGCCCAACGGCATCCGCCTGGACTCGCTCGACGAGGAGCTGCTCCGTCTCCTCGAGCGCGCGGGCTGCTGGTCGTTCGCGGTCGGCATCGAATCGGGCTCGCAGCGGGTGCTGGACCTGATGGACAAGCGCCTCGACCTCGGCCTGGTCCACGAGAAGGTCGAGCTCATCAAGCGCGCCACGAGCATCAAGATCACCGGCTTCTTCATGATCGGGTTCCCGGGCGAGACCGAGAACGAGATGCACTCGACCATCGACCTCGCCTGCAGCCTGCCGATCGACCGCGCCAACTTCTTCAACTACACGCCCTTTCCGGGCGGACCGCTCTACTACCACCTGAAGGAGAGCGGTGACCTCGGCCCGCAGGAGTCGGACCGCAACCTGATCTACTCGGTCACGTACGCGCCGCCCGGCATGACCAAGGACCGCCTCAAGCGGCTCCTCCAGAGGGCCTATTGCAGGTTCTACCTGCGCCCCAGGATCCTGTGGGGCCTGGTTCGCGAGATCCACTCGCTCGATCAGGTGAAGAACCTGCTGTTC
>CAYMQR010000695.1:0-2537 GCA_964392195.1 uncultured bacterium
GGCGCTGATCAGCCCCTTGCGCCGCGACCGCTTCACCAGCGTGAGCGCCGCGATCGCCACCGCGAACGCGAGCGGGAACCCGAGCACCAGCCCGTCGCGATAGACCGCCCGCTGCACCAGCGGCGAGTCGTCGGTGAACTGATACGCCGAGAGGTCGGCCGGGATCGGCACCTCCTTGAACGGCGGCACGCCGTCGAGGGCGGCGCGGAGTGCCTCGATGCGGGCGTGGTCGCGCGACGCGGCGATCAGGAAGAGCGGCAGGCCCGAGAACGGGTACTCGGAGAAGGTCACCCAGAACGCGGCCTTCGCCACGTCGGGAGGGAAGTTCGCGACCAGCGGATAGACCTCGTTCTCGCGGGTGCTGCCCCAGTTGATGACCAGCACGCCGTCCTTCTCGAGGCGGCGGTCGAAGATGGTGCGGAAGCTCTCGCGGGTGAAGAGCCAGCCCTCGTGGGGGAAGTTGGTGAGCGGGATCGTGTAGAGCGCGATGCCGAGCCCGTCGAGGGCGAGCACGTCATAGCGCTGGTCGTCGTGCTCGAGGAAGGTCCGCCAGTCGGCGGAGACGATGCGGTGCTGCGGCTTGTGCGCGAGGTCACCGTTGTACCTGGCGAGCTTCCCGTTCAGGCGATCCGCCACCACCGGATCGACCTCGACGAGCGTCACGCGCTCGAGCGGCTTCTCGGGTGGCGCGAGCGTCAGCGCGGTGGTGCCGTCGACGCGGCCGATGCCGAGCATCGAGCGCTTGCCCTCGCCGAGAGTGCCGTGGAAGTAGCGGAACTCGCGCTGGAGCCGGGTCGGGTCGTCGCACACCTGCCACAGCATCAGGTAGCTGTAGATGCCGCCCAGGCAGCGGTCGTCCTGGAGCGCGATGAAGTTGAGGAAGTAATACGGCGTCCAGTTCTGCTCGAGGAGCCGGTAGTCCTGCGGCAGCGCGCGCCAGGTGAGGAACGAGTAGGGCGCGCGGGCGCTCGCGAGCAACAGCGCGGCGCCTGCGACCGGCACCACCAGCGCCGCCAAGCGGCGCAGCCCGAGGCCCACGGCGAGCGCCACCGCGCCCACCAGCACCGGCTGCGCGCCCACGGCGAAGATCGTGTACGCGGCCGCGCCCACGCCGATCGCCGCGCCGACGAAGCCGAGCCCCACGGCAGCGGCGCGATCGACTGCGCCGCGCCAGCGGTGGCCGAGCCACGCGAAAAGCCCCACCTCCGCGATCCACGAGATCCCGAACGCCAAGAGCCGCCACCACGCGTACTTGGGCTTGGGATAGGGGTAGTAGGCCTCGCTCACGAAGTAGTGGAGCGAGATGCCGCGGTTCATCGCCATGGCGCCGAGGAACACCACCGCGATCGCGAGCACGCGCCGGGTCTCGCGCTCGGGCGCGAACCAGCGCCCGCCGCGCACCAGCCCGAGCGCCAGCCCGAAGAGCGGCAGCACGATCATCTCGACCGTGAGCATGTCGAGCGGGAACTGCGAGCTCTGGATGCGGTGCGCCGCGTAGCCGATCGCGGCGCTGAGCGCGCCCAGCGCGAGCGGTTCCGCGCGGGCGAAGGCGGGGGCGGGTCGGTCGGCGGCGGCCATCGGCGAGGGCGTCATGGTACTTCCGATCGGCGCGCGCGGGGTGCGTGCGAGAATCGACCGCCGCGCGCCGGCCGGCAAGGTCACGGCGCGCGGAGGCGGTCGGCGATCTCAGCGGGGCGGGGCCGTGTCGCCGAGGAGCGGCGCGAGCGCCGTGGCCAGCGCCTCGGCCATCACGCGGTGGCCGTGGGGCGTGAAGTGCACGTCGTCGAGGAACAGGAACTCGTCGCGGTGGGCGACGAGGGCCGGCAACGGATCGATCACGGGCACGCCCGCCTTCCGGGCCAGCTCGTCGAGCACCGGATAGAGGCCCGCGATGCTCGGCCACCGCGAGTGGCCGTAGACCGGCTCGAGGTCGGGCTCCTTCACCAGCACGAGCCGCGCCTCGCCGCCGCGCGTGGCGTCGAGGAAGCGCGCCAGCGAGTCCCGGTACGTCTCCGCGTTGCCGCCGGGCGCCGAGTTCACGATCGAGTCGACGAGCAGGTGGGTGGGGTGCGCGGCGGCGAGGCGCGCGGGCAGGTGCTCGAGGATGTGATCGAGCCCCGCCGAGTCGACGCCGAAGTTCCACACCGCGACCGGCTGGCCGGACGCGCGGGTGAGCGGCGCTTCGAGGAGGCTCGGGAAGGCGCCGGGCCAGCCCTTCGGGTACGGGTAGCCGCGGGTCTGCGAGCCGCCGAGCGCGGCGATGCGGAGCCGGGCGTCGTTGGCGGCGGGTGGCGACTGCTCTCCGGGCTCGAAGCGCGCGAACGAGAACTGGAACGCCACGAACACGATCAGCACCGCCGCGGTGGTGAGCACGAGCTGGAGCGGCACGAACGCGGGCCGGAAGAAGCGGCTCGCGCGAGCGCGCGCGAAGCGCCGCACCACCGCCTCGCGCAGCCGCGCGAAGAGCCAGCACGCGCCCACCGCCACGCCGAGCAGCACGCGGTAGAGGAGCCGCTCCTTGGCGCGGAAGCTCGGCA
>CAYMQR010000696.1:0-2533 GCA_964392195.1 uncultured bacterium
ACCACCCGGCGATCCCGATGGCGCGCTGCCTCGCCGAGGCGCGCAAGCTCGAGCTCCCGGAGGCGGCGCTCGCCGCCTATCTGGGCGGCAACGCCGCGCGGCTCTTCTTCGGCGCGCGCTGACGCGCTCGATCCAAGCGTGGTGGCGTCGCGGTCCCTCGCGACGCCAGGCCCACCGACGGACCGGTCGGCCTCCAGCCGTTCGAGCGGGCCTCCATCCGCCAGGTCTTCACGCAGGTTCGAAGCTTTCGGATGGCGACCTGCATCGCATCCTCAATGGCGAGGAGTGTATTCGCGCCCACCTCGGCCGAGCTTCCAGCCGAGCGCGGCGCGCAGCGCGCGGATCCTGGCGCGCCCGAGCGGGAAGCGCCGCTCGCTCAGGTCGGCGCACTCCTCGGGCAGCGGCACGATGCTGACGCGGATGTTGGGCGCGGCGCCGATCGGCAGCCCGCGCTCCATGCACGCCTCATAGAGCCGGCGGTAGATCGGTATCACCTCGTCCGTCCGTGGCGGCTCGCGACCCGCCAGCCGCGTCCCGACCAGGGGCCGGAACACGCACACCGTCGGGATCGCGCCGACGCTCGTCAGCCAGTCGATGCAGCGGATCGTCGAGTCGGCGGGCTCGAGCCCGGCGATGATCTCGCCGTTGGTGACCCACGGTTCGGTGCGCGGGCCGCGCGCGCCAAGCCCGGCGCAGTAACGGATCGCCTCGAGGTAGCGCTCGCGCCCGTAGGTCTCGCTCTTCCCGGGGCAGAGCTCGCGGAAGATCGCCGGGTCGAAGACCTCGAGGCAGAACGACACCCGGTTCACGCCCAGCTCGCGCAGCCGGTCGTAGCGGCTCAGGTCCGAGTGCGGCGGGCACTGCACGCCCACCAGGATCCCGGTCTCGCGCTTGATCCGCGCCAGCGCCGGCTCGAGGAGATCGAGGTAGCGCTCGCCCTCGAGGTGGCCGGTGTTGAAGTCGACGTAGGTGATCCGCGACTCGGCGCGCGCCGCGTGCACCACCTCGAGGATCTCGTCGGTGGTCTTCTCGAGGGCATCGTCGACGCCCAGGTTGAGGCCCACCGAGCAGAAGCCGCAGTTCTGCTGGCGCTCGCGGTCGCGCCAGAAGTCGCACACCCGCGACTGGTAGATCGCCAGATACGTCCCCTGCAGCGTGCCGATCCGGTCCATGGCGCGGCCAGCGCGCGTGGTGTGCCCGTACCACGCCGGGCGCGACGTGAGCCCGACCGGCAGCACGTCGGCGCCGTCGCGGACCAGCACGTAGCGCCCGCGCTCGATCCGCCGCAGCCGATAGGGCGAGCGAGCCGCGAACGGCTCGACCACCGGCACGTTCACGCGCACGCCGCCTGGCAACACGAGCTCGAGCCCGCTGCCGAGACCGGCGCGGGTGCGGCGGATGCCGGCGCCGCCGTCCTCGGCGAGCTGCGCGATCTCGGCCTCGCCGAGGCGCAAGCCCTGGCAGAAGAGGTCGATCTTGGTGAAGCCCACCGAGGGCGCGGCGGACGCGCTCATCGCTCGATTACAGCACGCCGGCGGGGGCGCTCGCCGGATGCGGACGCCCCGGCGCGCCGGAGGCGCGCCCTCCACACCGATCCATCCGACCCGCGGATCTCACGCGCCGTCGAGGAGCACCCGCGCCGCCAGCTCGCGGTTCCAGGTGGGGCTGCCGAACATCAGCTCGGACGACTTGGCGCGCTTGAAGTAGAGGTGGAGGTCCTGCTCCCAGGTGAAGCCGATGCCGCCGTGGATCTGGATCCCCTCGCCCGCCACCCGCGTGAACGCCTCCGAGGTGTACGCCTTGGCGAGGCACGCGGCGGTGTGCGCGTCCGCCTCGCCGTTCGCCACCGCCCACGCCGCGTAGTAGGTGGCCGACTTGGCGCTCTCGACCAGCACCAGCATCTCGGCGCACTTGTGCTGGATCGCCTGGAAGCTGCCGATCGCCTTCCCGAACTGCTCGCGCACCTTGGCGTAGTCGACCGCCATCTCGAGGACCCGCTCGGCGGCGCCGCACATCTCGGCGCAGAGCGCCACCTTGGCGAAGTCGAAGAGCGCGTCGAGGTGCGCCCAGCCGCGCCCCTCGCCGCCCAGCACCGCGCTCGCCGGGACGCGCACGCTCGCGAAGCGCACCTCGTGGAGTCCGCGGATCTGGTCGACGAAGTCGAGTCGCCTCGTGCTCACGCCCGGCGCCGCGCGATCCACCACGAAGAGGGTGACGCCCGCGGCGGTGCGCGCCGCGACGATCAGCTCGTCGGCGAGGTCGGCGTCGGGCACGAAGAGCTTGGTGCCCGCGAGCACGAAGCCGCCCTCGCTCGGCGTGGCCGCGAGCGTGACGCCGGATTCGGTCCAGTGCGCGGTCTGCTCGAGGAGCGCGAGCGTCACACGCCGCCGTCCCTCGGCGATCGCCGGCAGCGCCTCCGCGCGCTGCGCCTCGTTCCCCGCCGACGCGATGAGCCGCGCGCCGAGCGCCACCGTCGAGAACAGCGGCGCGGGGAGCAGCGCGCGCCCGGTCTCCTGGAGCAAGAGTGCGAGCT
>CAYMQR010000697.1:0-2526 GCA_964392195.1 uncultured bacterium
GGTTCGTGACGTCGTGGAAGATGGAGCCGCTCGGCGTCGCGAGCCTCGCGGCGCTAACCCCGCCCCACCACGAGGTGGTCTTCCACGACGACCGCGTCGAGGCGATCCCGTACGACGAGCCCGTCGACCTCGTGGCGATCACCGCCGAGACCTACACGGCGCGGCGCGCCTACCAGATCGCCGCCCGCTACCGCGCGCGCGGTGTGCCGGTGGTGATGGGCGGCTATCACGCGACGTTCCTCCCCGAGGAGGCGAGCCAGCACGTCGACGCGGTGCTCGTCGGTGAGGCCGAAGAGACCTGGCCCACGATCGTCGCCGACGCCGCGAGCGGGCGCCTCGCGCCGCGCTACCGCTCGCCGGGTCGCCCGGCGCTCGCGGGACGCGCGCCCGACCGGCGGATCTTCGCCGGCAAGCGCTACCTGCCGCTCACCCTCGTCGAGTCGGGGCGCGGCTGCCGGTACGCGTGCGACTTCTGCTCGATCTCGGCGTTCTACGGGAAGACCTTCGAGCCGCGGCCTGCCCGCGACGTCGCCGCCGAGATCGAGGCGACGGGACGCAAGTGGATCTTCCTGGTCGACGACAACGTGTCGATGGACGTCGAGCGCACCAAGGAGCTGTGCCGCGAGCTGATCCCGCTCGGGATCCGCTGGTTCAGCCAGGCGACGATCGCCACCGGCCACGACCCCGAGCTGCTCCGGCTCATGGAGAAGAGCGGCTGCGCCGGCATCCTGGTCGGCTTCGAGTCGATCGACGAGCACAACCTGAAGGCCATGAACAAGACCTTCAACAAGGGCGCCGGCCACTACCACGACGCCATCGCGGGGCTCTCCGACCACGGCATCAAGATCTACGCCACCTTCGTGTTCGGGTACGACACCGACCCTCCCGACATCTTTCGCCGCACCCTCGACTTCGCGCTGGAGGAGCGGTTCTTCGTCGCGGCCTTCAACCACCTGCAGCCGTTTCCGGGAACACCGCTCTACGAGCGCTTCCGCCGAGAGGGCCGGTTGCTCTTCGACCGCTGGTGGCTCGAGCCCGACTACCGCTTCGGCCAGCTCGCCTATCGCCCGCGGAACCTCACGGCGGACGAGCTCTACGCGCGGCTGATGGAGACACGACGCGAGTTCTACTCGGCGCGCAACATCCTCGCTCGCGCCACCCACGCGCGCGCCAACCTGATGGGCGCGGGCGCCGTGTGGCTCCACTTCGCGGTCAACGGCCTGCTGCGGAAGGAGCTGCGCGACAAGTGGTCGACGCCCCTCGGCGACCTCACCGAGCCGATGCCGGAGCCCAACGTCGCGCGCGGCTGCGCGCCCGGCGCCGAGCCCGAGCCCGCCAGCGCCGTCGCGCGCGCCTAGGCTGGACGGCGCCTCGGGCGAGGATCGAGCGGAGCGCCCGCACGGCTGAGGCGATCGCGAAAGCGCGTTACGCTCGCCGGCGCGGCCCCCCGTTCCAGTGCCGATGTCCGACGCCACGCCAGCCACGCTCCCGCACGACGCCCCGAGCCGCACCCGCCTCGTCTTCGGCCCCGGCCGCGTCGACGAGCTCGGCGCGCTCGCGCGCGAGTGGTCCGCGCGCCGCGCGCTGCTGGTGACCGACCCCGCGCTGGTGCGCCTCGGCCACGCCGAGCGCGCGCGGGCGGCGCTCGCCGCCGCGGGGATCGAGGTGGTGGTGTTCGACGCGGTCCGCGAGAACCCCGACACCAACGACGTCGACGCGTGCCTGGCGGTGGCGCGCGCCGCGGACGTCGACACGCTGGTCGGGCTGGGCGGCGGCTCGAGCCTCGACACCGCCAAGGGCTGCAACTTCCTGCTCACCAACGGCGGCCGGATGGCCGACTACCGGGGGCGCGACAAGGCGGCGCGGCCGATGCTGCCGATGATCGCCGTGCCCACCACCGCCGGCACCGGCAGCGAGTGCCAGTCGGTGGCACTCATCGCGGACGCCGCCACCCACGCGAAGATGGCGTGCGGCGACGTCAAGGCGGCGCCGCGGATCGCGCTGCTCGACCCCGAGCTCACGGTCACCCAGCCGCGCCACGTCACCGCCGACACCGCCGTCGACACCCTCACCCACGCCCTCGAGAGCGCCGTCACCACGGCGCGCACCGAGGCCTCCGCTGCGCTTGCGCGGCGCGCGTTCGCCCTTGCCGTCGCCAACCTGCCGGTCGTCCTCGACCGGCCGCGCGACCTCGAGGCACGAGGTCACATGCAGCTCGCCGCGGCGTACGCGGGGATCGCGATCGAGGCGTCGATGCTGGGCGCCGCGCACTCGGCGGCGAACCCGCTCAGCGCCCACCACGGCGTGGTGCACGGGCGCGCCGTCGGTCTCACGATCGCGCCGGTGATCCGCCACAACGCCGCCGAGCCGGCGATCGCCGCGCTCTACGCCGAGCTGGCCCGCGAGGCGGAGCTGGCCGGCGCCGACGACGACGACGCGCGCGCCGTGGCCGCGCTGCTCGAGGCGCTCGAGCGGCTCCTCGCTCACGCCGGACTGCCACGCACCCTCGCCCAGGCGGGCGCCGTG
>CAYMQR010000698.1:0-2517 GCA_964392195.1 uncultured bacterium
GCTGATCCGCCACCTGCTCGAGGACACCCTCGAGGAGTCGATCCGCTCGCAGGACCTGGCCTTCGTGTACATGCGGCTGCTGCGCAACCCCGCGGCGCGCTGGCATGCCTGGCACTTCCTGCAGCACGGCTTCGAGGCGCTCAACGCGCGCGCCATCACCTACATGTGGAAGCGCATCTCGGACGCCATCCCCGAGCTCGGCACGCCCGAGGGCCTGAGGGAGGTGCGCGCGTTCTTCGCCACGCACCCGCTGCCCGACACCGACCAGGGCATGAAGCAGGCACTCGAGTGGATGACCCTCGACCTGGCGTTCCGGCGCCGCGCGCGCCCGCAGGTGGCGCGCTGGCTGGGCGCGCTCGCGAAGGGCGGGCGGGCGTGAGCGCGGGGCCACGTGAGCTTCGCGCGCGCGATTGACACCCCTTCCGGGCGAGGAATACGGTCCACCGTTTGCGCAGCAGTCGTCGTCTCACGGAGGAGGAGAGCATCCATGAAACGGATCGCGGCACTCTGTCTCGTCACGTTCGCCGCGCTCGCCGGGACCGCCCGCGCGCAGTTCGCGGTCCCCGCCCAGCGCCCCCAGGTGGAGCCCGCCGGCACCCTGATCCTCTATCCCACGATCGGCGTGGTCCACGACGGCGACCTCGACTTCACCGACGTCGCGCTCATGATCCGCGGCCGCTACAGCGTCCTCGACCAGATGTCGGTGAGCGCGCAGCTCGGCGGGGCGTTCGGTGACGCCGACGAGTTCCAGTTCGGCTTCGGCACCAAGTTCCAGGTCCTCGAGCAGTCGAACCAGATGCCGGTGCTGCTGTCGGTGTTCGGCGCGCTCGACATCGGCATCGGCGACATCGACTCGGAGAGCCTGGCGTTCGGCCCGCTGGTCGGCCACCGCTTCGAGTCCGGCAACCTCGGGCTGACGCCGTACGCGGGCTTCTCGGTGGGCTTCACCCACGCGAGCTTCGACGCGGCGAACGGCAACGCCGATGACAGCAGCACCGAGGCGATCTTCGGCTTCGTGCTGGGCGGCGACATCGCGTTCAACCGCGAAGTCTCGGTCGGCACCGAGTTCACGATCGGTGCGACCGACGGCATCCCGGTGCTCAACTGGCACATGGGCATCAACTACGCGCTGCTCTCGGCGCCCAAGTACGTGCCGCCGCCCACCCGCAGCTACTGAGCGCCGCTTCCGTGACGTCGATCGCGCGGCTCACGTAGACTCGTCAGCCGGCGCGTCGAGCGGCGCGCCGCCGCTCGAGCCGCCGCGATGCCGCGAACCGCCGCCATCCTCGTCATCGGCAACGAGGTCCTGTCGGGCAAGGTCCACGACCGGAACTCGTACTTCCTGTGCCGTGAGCTGCGCGCCCTCGGCGTGCAGGTCGCGCGCATCGTGTCGATCCTCGACGACGTCGCGACCATCGGCCGCGAGGCGCGCGCGCTCGCCGAGACCCACGACTTCGTGTTCACGTCGGGCGGAGTCGGCCCCACCCACGACGACGTGACGATGGACGGCATCAGCCACGGCTTCGGCGTCACCGCCGTCCACCACCCGCTGCTCGAGTCGATCCTCCGCAAGCACTACCAGGGCGAGGTCACTCCGGCGCGGCTGCGCATGGCGCTGGTGCCCGACGGCGCCGAGCTGGTCGAGGCCGAGGGGCTCTTCTACCCGGTGGTCCTCTACCGCAACATCTACGTGCTGCCGGGCGTGCCGGAGATCCTCGAGCAGAAGTTCCACGCCATCCGCGAGCGCTTCCGCGACGAGCCGTTCCACCTCAAGCGGCTCTACGTGAACGCCTTCGAGAGCGCGATCGCGGACACGCTGACGGCGATCGTCGCCCAGTTCCCGGGGATCGACATCGGCAGCTACCCGACCTGGAACTTCGACGAATACAAGGTGATGGTCACCGTCGAGTCGCGGGACGCCGCGCTCCTCGAGCGCGGCTTCGCCGAGCTGCTCGCGCGCATCCCCGCCGAGTGGGTGGTGAGGACGGGGTAAGCGGCGGGTCCGTTCCAGCGCAGCGGCTGCGAGGGACCGCAGCCCTCCAGCCGCGCCGCTCAGCAGCGCTTGCGCGCCTTCCTGGCGGATGCCGCGGCCTCGAACAGCGCAGGCTGCCGCCGCGCCTCCACGACGTCCCTCCACAGCCGCCGCGTGAGCGTCGAGGTGCCGCGGCTCGGCGGCTCGTCGATCGCCATCCAGCGCCGCGCCCGCTCGGCGTCTTCGCCTCCTTCGGCGACCCGGTCGGTCGCGATCCGCGCCCGCCACACCCGCGCCTCGACGCGCCGGTGACTGAGGACGTGCACGCGCCGCGCGAGCTCGCCGTCGAGCTCGAGCGCCACGCCGGCCGCGGCGCCGAGCCTGGTCGCGATGTCGTCAGCGGCGCCTTCCGTCGTGCCGTCGCCCTGGTGGAAGGGCAGGTCCCAGAGCCCGGCCCACAGCCCATCCGATGGGCGCTTGACGAGCAGCACCTCGCCGTCGCGCTCGATCCACGCGAGCTCGATCGTCCACGCGCGCACCGCCGT
>CAYMQR010000699.1:0-2505 GCA_964392195.1 uncultured bacterium
GCGCCACCGCCGTCGGTCACCAGGCAGCAGTCGAGCAGGCGCAGCGGCTCCACGACGTACGGCGAGCGCTGGTGGTCCTCGACGCCGAACGGCTCGCGCTTCTGGGCGAGCGGGTTCCGCGACGCGTGCTCGCGGAACGCCGACGCGATCTCGCCGTACTGGGGGCCGGTGTAGCCGTAGAGGTGCATCTGGCGGCGCGCCACGTGGCCCATGAAGGTGATCGCGCCGATGTCGCCGTAGGGGATCGCGAACTGGCTGCCGAAGAGCTGCGGCATGATCCCCTGCGGGTTGTTCTGCATGCCGAAGCAGCAGATCACCGCGTTCGCCATCCCTGCCTCGATGTAGAGCGCGGCGGTCTGGATCATGCCGATCGGGGTGGCGCCGCCCATGTCCATGGTGCACGCCAGCCGCGGCTCGAGGCCGAGGTGCGCGGCGACGCGCGTCGCCCAGCCGTGCTGCTCGCCCATCACCGCGGGCATCGACACCAGGCAGCCGTCGATCTCGTCGCGCGCGATGCCGCAGTCCTCGATGGCGTTCTTGCAGGCCTCCAGCGTGAAGCCGAGGCAGCTCGTGCCCCACACCTTGCCGAAGCGAGAGAGGCCCACTCCCGCCAGCGCGTGGGTGCCTTTCAGGGGATGTCTGCTCACGGGGGAGGGGTCCTCTCGAAGATCGGGTTCAGGGGTGGGCGGTCGCGGTCGCGCGTGTCGCGGAGCGCTCACGATCGGCGCGCGACTCGACCACCACGCCGAGCTCGATCAAGTGGTTCTTGACGTGACGTCGGAGCGGCTTCATCGCGAAGTTCTCGGGGATCGCGTCGACCGCGACGATGCGGCGCGGACGCCGATACGCGGCGATCTTGCCGTCGGTCCAGGCGAGCAGCTCGTCCTCGCTCACCGAGGCGCCCGCGCGCAGGATCACCGCCGCGACCGGCAGCTCGCCCTTGGTGGGGTGCGGCATGCCCACGACCACGCACCGCTCCACGTCCGGGTGCGCCGCGACCTCGCGCTCGACCTCGGCGGGGAAGACGCTGTAGCCGCCCACCTTGATCATGTCCTTCTCGCGCGCCACGAAGTGGTTGCGGAAGCGGCTGCCGCGCTTGAGCAGGTCGCCGGTGCGGAACCAGCCGTCGGAGGTGATCGCGGCGGCGGTGCCCTCGGGGTCGTTCCAGTAGCCCTTCATGAGGCCGTGGGTCTTGAGCCAGAGCTCGCCGACCTCGCCGGGGGCCACGTCCTTCCCGCCGTCGCCGACCAGCCGCCACTTCACGCCGGGCAGGAAGAAGCCCACGCACGCGTCGCCGCCGGCGAGATAGGGCGTGATCGAGATCGACACCTGCCCGGCGGTCTCCGCGAGCCCGTAGCCGGTGATGAAGGCCGCCTTGCGGGTGAACGGACCGAGGCGCCGCGCGGTGAGGTCGCGGAACTCGTGCACCAGGCCCTCGGGGAACGCGTCGCCGCCGCCGCCCCACACACGGATCGAGGTGAGGTCGCGGCCGCGCGCGCCCGCCTCGAGGAGCATCCGGTACATCGCGGGGATGCCCGCGAACATCGTGCAGCGGTAGCCCTCGATGAAGTCGAGGATCGCGCTCGGATCGAAGCGCCCCATCACCAGGCACGGCCGGGCCAGCGCGAGCTGGATCAGCAGGTTCTGATGGCCGCCGGTGTGGGCGAGCGGCATCACCAGGAGCGCCAGGTGCGAGGTCGAGGTGGGCGTCAACGCCGCGATCCGCGCGTAGCGCAGGAAGCCGCTCATGAGCCCGCCGCTGGTCAGCACCGCCCCCTTGGGCAGCCCGGTGGTGCCGGCGGTGAAGAAGATCACCGCGGGATCGTCGGGGGCGACCAGCGCCGCTGGCCGATCCTCGCGCGCCTCGCTCATGAGCGCGTCGAACGAGTGGACGCCCGCCGGGGTGGCGCGGTTGGTGACCATGATCCAGTGCTCGACCGTCGGCAGCGACGCGGTGTCGCGGAGCGTGCCGTCGAAGACCGTGCGGTCCGTCACCATCACCCGCGCGCCGGCGCGCTCGACGAGCTCGCGGATCTCGTCGCGGGTCAGCATGTAGTTGATCGGCACGGGCACGGCGCCGAGGCGTTGCGCGCCGAACTCGACGATCGCGATCTCGATCCGGTTCGAGGTGGCGAGCGCCACCCGGTCGCCGTGGCGCACGCCGAGCCTGGCGAGCGCGTCCGCGGCGCGCCTGACGAAGCGGTTGAGGTCGCGGTGCGAGATCACGCTGCCGGTGAACCATCTCGCCTCGATCGGCTTGTCGAGGAGGAAGGCGCTGCGGTCCCCGTAGACCTCGGCGAGGGCGTCCGTGAACGTGGCCATCGTCACCGCCGACGGGCCGGCCACGAACGTGCGCCACTTCCGCCACCACGGCGGCGTGACGCGGATGCCGGAGAGGTCGAGCTCGGCGGTCATTCGTGTGCGGTCTCGTGGAGGGCCGCGGTCCCTCGCGGCCGCTCGCGCCTGCGGTCGCGAAGGATCGCGACCCTCCAAACCATCCTCACA
>CAYMQR010000700.1:0-2502 GCA_964392195.1 uncultured bacterium
CGGTCGCGCCGTTCACCGACGACTACAACCTGGCCCTCGGCTCGAACCCGGTCCCACCCACGCCACCCGGCGGGTGAGCGCGGCGACCCCGGCGCCCGAACATGGGACCGGAGGTGCGGCCGCGACGGAGCGCGGCCCTCCAGCCGATCTTCACCGCGACGCGCGCCGCCTTTCTTCACGCCCGCCCGCTACAGCGGATACGGCAGCGTCGTGCCGAGCACGGTCACCAGCACCACGACCAGCGGGAAGAGCACCAGCGCGACCAGGAACGTGAACCCCATCACGTCGCGGGCGCGTAAGCCCAGCAGCGCCAGCACCGGCAGCATCCAGAACGGCTGCACCAGGTTCGCGATCGCCTCGCCGAGGTCGTAGCAGCTCACCGTCCAGCCGATGTGGACCCCGAGCTCGTGGGCCGCGCGGATCACGTACGGTGCCTCGATGATCCACTTGCCGCCGCCCGACGGCACGAACACGCCCAGCACCGCCGAATACGCCGCGACCAGCGCGGGGAAGGTGAGCTTGGTGGAGACGCCCACGAAGAGGTGCGCGATCTTCGCGTTGAGCGAGGTGGTGGCGATCATCCCCGAGATCGCGCCGTAGAACGGGAACTGGAGCAGCACGCCCCACGTCGCCGGCGTGGCGTCGCGGACCGCCTTCATGATCCGCGCGGGAGTGCGGTGGAGCGCGAAGCCGATGAGCAGCATCGCCAGGTTGATGGTGTTGACCGTCAGCCCGGTGAGCCCGGTCTTGCGCAGCGACCCGAAGAGATAGGCGCCGCCGAGCGCGACGATGGCGACCACCAAGAGCGGCGAGTGCTCGAGGCGCTCGCCGGGGGCGCGCGGCGCGGGCAGCTCGTCGGCGTCGTCGAGCGGCGCGCCGAGGTCGACGCCGAGCGCGGCGGCGTCCCTGGCGCGGGAGCCGCGCGGCGCGGCGAGCGCCATCACCGCCGTCACCACGACGATCTCGATCGCGACCGCGACGAAGCTCTGCCAAAGGAAGATCGTGTGGTCGAAGCGCACGATCCCGTCGGCGATCGCGCCGCCGTGGGCGACGATGTCGCGCACCGCCTTCGGCAACGCGCCGGCGGTCGCCATCTGCAGCGCCGCCGAGCCCGAGAGCCCCTGCGCCCACACGCTGCCGAGCCCGAGGAACGCCGCCGCCGCGAGCGCCCGGTAGTCGACGCCGCGGGTGCGGCGCGCCAGCTCCTTCGCCAGCACCGCCGAGAAGATCAGGCTGAAGCCCCAGTTGAACCACGACGACACCATCGCGAAGAGCGCCACCGTGGCGACCGCACCGCGCGGGCCGTGGGGCGCGCGGTCGGCGATGAAGCCGATCGCCCGGTACACCGGGCGCGACGACGCCACCACGTAGCCGGTCACGATCACCAGCGCCATCTGCATGGTGAAGGCGAGCAGCTCGGGGAATCCGTTGCCCCACGCCTCCACCAGCTTCATCGCCGGCTCGCCGACCGCCAGCCCCGCCGCGAACACCAGCACCGTCGCGCCCAGCGCGAACACGAACGCGTCGGGCAGCCAGCGCTCCGCGAACGCCGTGAAGCGCTCGGCGACGCGCGCCAGGCCGCCGCTCACCGTCTCTTGCCCTGCTTGTGGTTCGGCCGGTCCGGTCGCCCCGGCGTCGCCGTGTCGGCGGGGGCGGCGGGCTGCTCGTCGTCGGGCTCGAGCGGCAGCGACATCGAGGACGCCGCCGTGGCGGGCCTGGGGGCCGGCGCCGGCTCGGGCGTGGGGATCGGCTTGCCGGCGGCGAGGGCGGGGAGCGCGTCGCCGTTCACGCGGTGCACCGTCCACTCGTCGAGGGCGCGCGAGCCCTGCGAGCGGTAGAAGCGGATCGCCGGCTCGTTCCAGTCGAGCACCGCCCACTCGAAGCGCCCGCAGCCGCGCTCGACGGCGAGCGCCGCGACGTGCTGGAGCAGCGCCTTGCCCACGCCGTTCTGGCGCGCCTCGGGGAGCACGAAGAGGTCCTCGAGGTAGATCCCGGGCTGGGCGAGGAAGGTCGAGAAGGTGTGGAAGAAGAGCGCGAAGCCGACCGGCGACGAGTCGAGCTCGGCGATCACGCACTCGGCGTAGCGCTGGCCGCCGAAGAGCGCGCGGCGCAGCCGCTCGGGCGTCGCGACCACCTCGTGGGAGAGCTTCTCGTATTCGGCGAGCCGCTGGACGAAGCCGAGGATGAGCTCGACGTCGGCGGGGTTCGAGGGGCGGATGGAGATCGTCGCCATGAGCACGAGGCGCGCGGCGCGGTCGCGTCGCGGAGCCCCGTTCATTTGCCCCGCTTTGGCCCCCGCGGCAAGCACGCGGGACCACGGGGACGGCGAGAAAATCGTCCCGATCCGAGCCCCGAAACCGTCCCGGATCGGCCCCGGAAAGGGGCGAAAGAAGGGCCCTGGAAGGCCCCAGGAAGGCCACTCGAGCCGGAGAAAGCCGCGAAAACCGGCTGTGGAGCTTTAGCTTTACAAAAAGTGTGGAGCAGTTGCTTTACGATTTTGTA
>CAYMQR010000701.1:0-2496 GCA_964392195.1 uncultured bacterium
CCGCACCGCGGCCGCGACGGAGCGCGGCCCTCCAGCCGATCCTTCCCGCACCGAAGGTGTAGGGGCGAGCGCGAGCTCGCCCGATTTCTCGATCGTCGATCCGTGCCGCGGTCGTAGCCCCGGCGCCGGAGGAGTGCGCGTGTCATGGTCGGGCGTCGCCTCCCGCTCGCTCGGGCCAGCGCCAGTCCTTGACCGCCGGCAGGTCGTCGCCCACCCGCGCGATGTACTCGCGATGCTCGGTCAGGCGGTCGCGGATCGCCTGCTTGGCGTAAGCGGCGATCGAGCCCAGCTTCGGCACGCGGTCGATGACGTCGGCGACCAGGTGGAAGCGGTCGAGGTCGTTCCGCACCACCATGTCGAACGGCGTGGTGGTGGTGCCTTCCTCCTTGTAGCCGCGCACGTGCAGGTTCTTGTGGTTGGTGCGGCGGTAGGTGAGGCGATGGATCAACCACGGGTAGCCGTGGTACGCGAAGATGATCGGCTTGTCGCTGGTGAAGATGGTGTCGAAGTCGGCGTCGGAGAGCCCGTGCGGGTGCTCCTCGCGGGGCTGCAGCGTCATCAGGTCGACGACGTTCACCACCCGCACCTTGAGGTCGGGCAGGTGCTGGCGCAGCAGGTCCACGGCGGCGAGCGTCTCGAGGGTGGGCACGTCGCCGGCGCACGCCATCACCACGTCGGGCTCGCCGCCGGCGTCGCTGCTCGCCCAGTCCCAGATGCCGATCCCGGCGGCGCAGTGCTTGATCGCCGCGTCCATGTCGAGCCACTGCAGCGCGGGCTGCTTGCCGGCGACGATCACGTTCACGAAGTCGTGGCTGCGCAGGCAGCGGTCGGCGACCACGAGCAGCGTGTTGGTGTCGGGCGGCAGGTAGACCCGGATCACGTCGGCCTTCTTGTTGACGACATGGTCGATGAAGCCGGGGTCCTGGTGCGAGAAGCCGTTGTGGTCCTGCCGCCACACGTGCGAGCTCAAGAGGATGTTCACCGACGCGATCGGCGCCCGCCACGGGATGTGGTGCTTGGTGACGTGCAGCCACTTGGCGTGCTGGTTGAACATCGAGTCGATGATGTGGGCGAAGGCCTCGTAGGTGGAGAAGAGGCCGTGCCGCCCGGTGAGCACGTAGCCCTCGAGCCAGCCGAGGCAGGTGTGCTCGCTCAGGATCTCCATCACCCGGCCGTCGGGTGACAGAAACCCACCGTCCTCGTCTTCCGGCAGGTACTCGGCGAGCCACGTGCGCGGGCTCGCCTCGAGCACCGCGCCGAGCCGGTTGGACGCGGTCTCGTCGGGGCCGAAGACGCGGAAGTTGGTGGCGTTGCGGCGCATGACGTCGCGCAGCAAGGCGCCCAGGCTGCGCGTGGCCTCGGCGGTCACGGCGCCGGGACGCGGCACCGGGATCGCGTAGTCGCGGAAGTCGGGCATGCGCAGGTCCTTGCGCAGGAGCCCGCCGTTGGCGTGCGGGATCGCACCCATGCGCTTGGTGCCCTTGGGGGCGAGCGCGGCGAGCTCGGGGCGCAGTCGCCCGCTCGCGTCGAAGAGCTCCTCCGGCTGGTAGCTGCGCATCCAGCGCTCGAGCAGCTCCAGGTGCTCTGGCTTCCCGGCCAGCTCCGAGAACGGCACCTGGTGGCTGCGCCACGAGCCCTCGGCCTTCTTGCCGTCGACCTCCCCGGGACCGGTCCAGCCCTTCGGTGACTGGAGCACCAGCATCGGCCAGCGCGGGCGGGTCACCGCGCGACCGGCCGCTTGCGCCGCGCGCGCCTCGCGCTGGATGGCGGCGATCTCGTCGAACATCGCGTCCAGGGTCGACGCCATCTCGCGGTGCATCGCCGCGGGCTCCGAGCCGGCCACGAAGTAGGGCTTCCACCCGTAGCCCACGAGCAGGCTCTCGAGCTCGGCGCGCGGGATCCGCGCCAGCACCGTGGGGTTCGCGATCTTGTAGCCGTTCAGGTGGAGGATCGGCAGCACCGCGCCGTCGCGCGCCGGGTTCAGGAACTTGTTCGAGTGCCAGGCGGTGGCGAGCGGGCCGGTCTCGGCCTCGCCGTCTCCGATCACGCACGCGACCGTGAGGTCGGGGTTGTCGAACGCCGCGCCGAAGGCATGCGAGAGCGCGTAGCCGAGCTCGCCGCCCTCGTGGATCGAGCCGGGAGTCTCGGGCGCCACGTGGCTCGGGATGCCGCCCGGGAACGAGAACTGCTTGAACAGCAGCTTCATCCCCTCTTCGTCCTGGGCGACGTTCGGGTAGACCTCGCTGTAGGTGCCTTCCAGGTAGGTGTTCGCGACCGCGGCGGGTCCGCCGTGGCCGGGCCCGGCGATGAACAGCACGTCGAGGTCGCGCTCGCGGATGGCGCGGTTCAGGTGCACGTAGAGGAAGTTGAGGCCGGGCGTGGTGCCCCAGTGGCCGAGCAGCCGCGGCTTCACGTGCTCGAGCGTGAGCGGCTCGCGCAAGAGCGGGTTGTCGAGGAGGTAGATCTGGCCGACCGACAGGTAGTTCGCGGCGCGCC
>CAYMQR010000702.1:0-2496 GCA_964392195.1 uncultured bacterium
CAAGGCGGTGGAGGCCGCGATCACGCCGCGCACCAAGGCCATCATCCCGGTCCACCTCGGCTGCCGCATGGCCGACATGGACGCGCTCATGGCGATCGCCGCCAAGCACGGCCTCACCGTGATCGAGGACTGCGCCCACATGCATGGCGCGCGCTGGAAGGATCGCGGCGTGGGCTCGATCGGGCACCTGGGCAGCTTCAGCTTCCAGAGCTCGAAGCTCATGACCGCCGGTGAAGGCGGGGCGATCCTCACCAGCGACCCCGAGCTCGCCGAGCGCTGCCACTCGCTGGTCAACTGCGGCCGCAAGCTCGAGGGTTACGACTCCTTCGACGGCTGGATGCTGGGCTGGAACGACCGCATGGGCGAGTTCCAGGCGGCGGTGCTCGAGTGCCAGATGGACCGGCTCGAGGAGCAGACGATCCTGCGCGAGAGCAACGCCGAGTACCTGTACGCTGCGCTCGCCGACGTGCCGGGGATCCGGCCTCTCAAGCGCGACCCGCGCATCACCCGCACCGGCAACTACCAGGTCATCCTGCGCTACGACCCGGCCGGCTTCGGCGGGCTCAAGCGCGACCGCTTCGCCGAGGCGCTCACCGCCGAGGGGATCGAGGTCGATCCGTACTTCTACATCCCCCTCTACCAGAGCCCGCTCTTCACGGTGACCGCCACGGATTACCCGATGATCCGCGAGCGCTACGGCGACGCGATCACCACCGACTCGGTGAGTTGCCCGGTCGCCGAGAAGGCCGCCTACGAGGAAGCGCTGTGGATCCACCACCCGCTCTTCATGGGCGGCCACCGCGACATGGACCAGGTGGCCAACGCCATCCGCAAGATCCAGAAGCACGCCGACGACCTGCGCTGAGCCGCCCATAGGCGGAGGCGCACGCTTCGTCGGGCGCCCGCGATCGAGCGCCTACCCGACGACGAAGCGTCGGGCTCCGGGCGCTCCATTGCCCGATTGTCGTGGCGACGGGGGCTCCGCCCCCCGCCGAAGGCTCATTTTCGGCCTTTTCGAGCCGGTTCTCCGGCCCTCTGCAGGCGCCGTCCGGCACAGACTGCTGGCAAGAAGTGGCATTTTTTGCTGGCAGAAAGTAGCAATTTCTGCTGGCAGATTGTGGTATTCGCACGGCGGCGCCGACGAACCGCCGACGAACCGCCCCGCGCCCGCGAACGGCTGGAGGGCACGGGGCCTTCGGCCCCTGCTCCGTCGCCGCTGGGTTGCTGCTGCCGGACCTCCCGGCCCGCCGTCGGTGCCCGTTGGCACGCACCAAACTGCGGCTGAATCTTGACCGGCAGCGCGGCGAGACCCGCTTCCGCGTCCGCGAGGAGTTCGACGCGGTACGCCGAGGGCGGACTCAGAGACCCAGGCGCGCCTTCACGCGGGCGAGCGGGGTCGCCTTCGCGTTGCGCGGGTCCTCCAAGCGCGAGACATGAGTGTTACCCATCGCCGAGGCCAGCGCGCCGCCCGGGGCGCCGTCAGCGCAGGAGGTCGCGAAACTCATTGACGGCGAGGCGCGCCCGCTTGAGGAAGTGTGCGAGCGTCGAGCGCTTCACCGGTCGGTGGGCGGGTACCGTGATCTTGAGCGTCTCGGTGGGAAGGGTGCGCTGCATCCGGATGTGGGGGCCTGCTACCGGACCACCACCCATCCACCGCGCCGTAGCGCGGCGACGATGTCGCCATAGGGGAGCTCGGGGACCTTGTCGCTCACGAGCCGGTCAGACCTCGAGCTCGCGGACCTGATTCGGCGGGGCAGCAACGAGGTCGTCGTCGACCGGCTCGACGGTGAAACCTCCGTCCTCGCTCGGCTCCAGAACCAGCTTCAGCCTCACGACAGGTTCCCTGGTCTGGCGAACGGCACTCGTGGGCGGTCAGCTCGCTGGCGCGCGGCCATTCGCGGCGACAGCGTGCAGACTCACGAAAGCAGCCTGGCCCCGCCAGTTCGACCGAGCTCTGCGCCCTACTCAGAGGTGAGTGTCACCGTCTAGGAGGCCCCGGGCTGGACTGGGGTACGAGCCAGCTCGCGCACATGTCTCGCATCGCGTCCTCGGTGGGCGGTCGATCGAAGAGACCCGTGGCGACCATCAACAAGTCTGGTCGGAGTGCGCAAAACGCCAGCACCGCTTGGGTGTCGAGGTAGGGATAGAACGAGTAGCGGAAAGTCGTGTGGAGCCCACCGCAACCTGACTCGCCAAGTACCTCGATCTCGAGTGGGACCCCGACAGGAACCTGGCCGATGGCTCCGCTCCAGAACGTGGAGCTGCCGGGATTCCGCGTGAAGGAGTAAGTCTTCCCATTCACCTTCGCGCCGATCCGCTGGGGCGCCGGAGGGCAGACCTCGTCGAATCCCGCAAGTCCGAGCCCGAAGGGCACGAGCTGACCAACGCCGTAGGGCAAAGTGAACCCGACTTCGTTGCTGGCCGCGCTGAGCGCACATCCGTTCCACGCCCGCACCCGCACGTAATAGGTGCCATTGGGTACCTTGCCGAGGTAGA
>CAYMQR010000703.1:0-2492 GCA_964392195.1 uncultured bacterium
CGACGCCCGGGTTGCTCGACTCCCAGGTGGCGATCTGGGTGACGTCCTGGAGGTTGCCGCTCGCGTCGAAGCCGATCGCGGACACGTAGGCGGTCTGGCCCACCACGAAGGTAGGGCCGGGGAGGTAGATCTGCACGTCGATGCGGGTCACGGGGCCGATCGTGCACGGCTCTGGCCGCGGCGTGGGCGGCGGCTCGGGGCTGGTGGTCGGCTCGTCGGGCACCGCCGAGGGCGGCGGCGGTGCCGCGGCGTCCGCGCCGCTCGCGGTGCAGCCGTCGGGCGCGCCGTCGCCGTCGGAGTCGGTGTAGGTGGCGCCGCCCGGCAGCGCGTAGGCGGTGAGCGCCTGGTCGCGGGTCGAGCGCGTGGCGCCGTTCGGCGCGAGGATGCGCTCGACGATGCGGCCGCCGTCGCGGTAGCGCTGGATCACGCGGAAGCCGCTCGCGCTGAACTCGAGGAGGAGCGCGGTGCCGCTCTCCGCGGACAGGTGGACCGGCACCGAGGCGTCGAAGAGGTTGCCGTCGACGGTCTTGGTGAGCCGCAGCACGTGGTCGCCGGCGGCGAGGCCGGACGCGAAGAACGTGCCGTCGCTCGAGGTGGACGTCTTGCCGGTGGCGCCGTCGATCTCGACGGTGGCCTCGGGCACGGCGCGCTGGAAGCGCTCGCTCGGCACCAGCCCGCTCTCGGCGAGCGCCGCCGTCGAGGCCGCGGGAGGCGCGCCGCGGCCGCTGTCCCAGGTGTCGAGGTCGGTCGAGGCCACCGCGAGCCCGCGCAGCGCGCCGCTCGGCGGCAGCACGGTGGCGTCGTCGGCACCGTCACCGCCGCCTCCCGATCCGCACGCGAGCGCGGTGGCGAGCGCGGCCAGCGCCGTGAAGGCGGTCAGCGAGCGGGCGACGCGGAGCCGGGACGCGACGATCTCGTGGCGGTGGGTCATGGATCCTCCGGGAGCGGCGGTTCGATCGGAAAAGCGCCAGGCGCGGGCACCCTCGGGATGCTGTCTCCCGTCAGCTCCCGGGAGCGACCCGCGCCTGGAACGATGTGCCTGTCGAATCGACCTCGTCGCGTCGCGGCGCCTCACGGCGCCGCACCAGGGAATTAACAAGTATTGTTTGTATATCAATCAGTCAAAGTTCGTGTCAACAACGTAATCTGTTTGAGCGCCGCGCCCGCGTGCGCTATCCTCGGGGCGCCCTCATGAGTGGACTCCCCTCGACCTTCAAGGGCATCCGCGAGCTCTTCTACGAGACGCGGGTGCTGCGCGGACGCGACTGGACGATCCGGCGCTTCGCCGCCGAGCTCGGCGTCGAGCCGGTGCTGCTCGGCTACATCGAGAAGGGCGAGCGCTTCCCCAACGAGGCGCTGGTGCGGAAGCTCGCGCGGCTGCGTGGCGACGACCCCCGCGAGCTGCTGGCGGTGCTCTACCGCGACCGCATGGTGCGCGCGCTCGCCCGCGAGATCCGCCGCGCGATGGCCGGCGCCGTCGCGGACGAATCCGGCGAGGGCGACGAGCCCACGCCCGGCGTGTCGTTCTCGGTGGCGGTGTCGCAGGCGTTCGCGGCGCTGCCCGACGACGGCACGCCGCTCAAGCTCGCGGCGTTCCGCAAGGCGGTGAACGCCGCCCTCGAGGACACCTTCGGCAAGGCGAGCCGCGCGGACGCCAAGCGCGTCGAGGACGCGCTGGTCGAGAAGGGGCTGATCGAGGTCGGCGCCCGCGAGGTGCGCAAGAAGGGCCACCACATCCACGCGCAGGCGCCCGACGAGCGGCTCGACCTGGCGCTCGAGTTCGCCGCGATCTTCGCCAAGAGCCTGACCGACAAGCTGGTCCGCGAACGGCGCGCGACCTACCTCAAGAACCACTTCCTGCTGATCCCGTCCGAGCGCGTCGACGCGTTCCGCAAGAAACTCGATGGGGCGATCCAGGAGGTCGTGAAGGAGTTCGCGACCTCGGCGGACGGCGCCGCCGAGAGGCGCGGATCCGGCGCGGCGCGCGGCGCCGTGGCCGCGGACTTCGTGCGGATCCTGGTGGCGGGAACCCAGAAGGAGTGATCGATGAGCTTGGCGAGGCGAAGGCGGGTGGGCGTGGCGGCGGCGCTGGTGCGCCTGGTCGCGCTGGCCGCGCTCGCGGGCCTGGCGAGCGCGTGCGGCAGCGGCTCGAGCGGCTTCGACCCCGAGGCCTCCGCCGCCGCGATCAGCGAGCAGAGCGCGATCCGCGACGCGGTGGCGCACGGCACCTGCGCGCTCGTCCCGAACGACTTCCTGCTCTGCGGCGCGAACTCGCCCGCGTCCGTGCCGCCCTCTGGAGCCCCGGGTCTCGGCGAGCCGACCTCCGACACCGGCGCGCCGGTCTCGCTCGGCATCCGCTGCGCGTCGAAGGACGGCGGCTGCGCGTTCTCGATCACCATCACGCCCGACGGCTACGGCGACGGCACCGAGTTCCTGGGCGCGGTGCGGCGCGCCGACTTCGTGGGGCCGTGGCGCACCGCCACGGCGCTCTT
>CAYMQR010000704.1:0-2482 GCA_964392195.1 uncultured bacterium
CTGCCCGACGCGGCCGGTGTAGTTGCTGGTGCCCTTGCGGTTGAAGTCGCCCTCGAGCCCGTGGCCGACGGCCTCGTGCACGAGCACCGCCGAGTCGCCCGGCGCCAGCACCACCTCCATCTCGCCGGCGGGGGCCTCGCGGGCGTCGAGCATCGTCACCGCCATGCGCGCCGCCTCGCGGGCGTGGTCCTCGGGGCTCTTGCCCGGCCGCGCGAAGTAATCGAGGCCGACGCGCCCGCCGCCGCCCGAGCTGCCGCTCTCGCGGCGGCCGTTCTGGGTGGCGAGGGCGCGCACGCCGAAACGCAGCATCGGCTGCACGTCGTGGGCGAACCAGCCGTCGGAGTTGGCGATCAGCAGCTCGCGGTAGCTCTCGACGAGCGACACCTCGACGCGCTCGACGCGCGGATCGGCGGCGCGCGCGGCGCGGTCGGCGCGCGTGAGCAGCTCGCGCTTGGCGAGCCCCGGCGTGACGATCGAGGGAGTCGGCACCGCGTAGCGGTTGGGCAGCGTGCGCTCGCTCACCGCGACGGGATCCACCGGGCTTCCGCTCGCGATCTCGGCGGCGGTCTCGGCGGCGCGCGCCAGCGCCTCCCACGACAGGTCCTCGGTGTAGGCGTAGCCGGCGGCGTCGCCGCGGCGGACGCGGAAGCCCACGCCCAGCGAGACGCCGCGCGACGCGGACTTCACGATGCCTTCCTCGAGGCCCATCGAGCCGCTGGTGGCGAGCTCGGCGAAGAGGTCGGCGGCGTCGCCGCCGCGGCGCAGCGCGATCGCGAGCAGCTTGCGGCAGCGCTCGGGGTCGAGCTCGTACGGTTGGCCGGCGGCGAACGGCGCGCGCAGCGCGTCGAGCGGCGGGGCCGCGATCGGTTGCGTCATGGCGGGGATCCCTCGGCGATCGTCGGCGATCGCGGTGGAGAGACCCGCCAGCTTAACTGGGCGGGGCGGTAGCAGGGCGTCGCGGGTGAGTGCCATGCTTGGCGCGACCCGGGGCGGTCGGCGCCGCGGTGGAGGGGGGACGATGAAGAACGTAGGGATCCTGCTCGGCGTGGTGGCGTTCGTGATCGCGTGGGGCCTGCTCGGCAAGGCGCAGTCGGACAAGGTCGGCTACGCGTGCAAGGTGGAAGCGGGGCCGATGTGCTTCGTGTGGGAGCGCAGCGGATTCGGCAAGGCGACCGACGCGATCGGCAACATCGTCGACGACGCCAAGAAGACCACCAACACCGAGCATTGAGTCGGCGGACCCGCCCGAGGATCCGCTCATGAGCCGGAAAGCGCGGGCGTTCGCGATCGCGACGCTGCTCCTCCTCGGCACCGACTGCACCACCAAGCACCTCGCGGTCGAGCTGCTGCCGGCGAGCGGCCAGCCGGTGCGGGTCCTCGGCGACGTGTTGCGCTTCACGCTCGCGTTCAACACGCGCGCGGCCACCGGGCTGCCGGTGCACCGGTTCGTGCTGGTGGGCTTCGGCGTGATCGCGGTGGGAGTGATCGCGTGGCAATACGCGAAGCTCTCGGGGCGTGACGGGCGCGCCGCGGCGGCGCTCGGGCTGATCCTGGGTGGCGCGATCGGCAACCTGATCGACCGCGCCGCGTCCGCGCGCGGCGTCGTCGATTTCATCGACGTGGGCGTGGGCCGCTACCGCTACTGGACGTTCAACGTCGCCGACGTCGGGATCGTGGTCGGCGTGGTGCTGCTGATCTGGAGCGGCGCGCTCAGCGAGCCCAAGGCGGCACCTCCCGCACCGGTCGAATAGGCCTTGGAGGGCGCGCCGGCGCTCTCGAGGCCTGGCGCACGACGAAGCGTGCGCCTCCGGAAGCCCGGAGGGGCACGCGCCGCGTGCCCGGCGATACGCGAAATCGCGGGCTTCGGCCCGCCGTGCGATTCCTGTACGCACCCGATCCCCGCCTACAACGTCGCGACGAACGCGCGGATCGCGGCGAACGCCGCCGCGTCCACGTCCTCCTGCGTCCGCCCGGAGGCCGCGAGCACGCGCTTGCCGACGATCAGCGAGTGATCGCCGTCGGCGACGACGTGGAGCTCGTTTCGCGCGCGCATCGTGCGACGCACGTCCTCGAGGTGGTCGAGCGGGCAGAGCGTGTCGCGGCTGCCCTGTACGAAGAGGATCGGCGTGGTGACGGAGCGCAACAGGTCGTCGCGCTTCGCGTCCGGGGTGCGGCCGAGCGGGAAGCCGAGGCATACGAGCCCGTCGACCTTCTCCTCGAGGCTGAGATACGCGCCCACCCGCGAGCCCATCGACTTGCCCGCGAGCACCACCGGACGGGCGCGGGGGAAGCGGGCACGCGCGTCGGCGAGCGCCGCGCGGTGGCACTCGATCAGCGCCGGGAGCCGATCGGGCGCCTTCCGCCCCGCCGTCATGTACGGGTAGTCGAAGGTCACGACGTCGCCGAGCTGGCCGAGACGCTCGCGCCACGACTCCATCCACGCGGACGATGACGGCGCGCCCGCGCCGTGGGCGAAGACGAT